>NZ_AJQY01000001.1:0-84106 GCF_000296875.1 Streptococcus sp. GMD1S
GGAGACCTTGTAACGGTCTCTGCTTGTGGGAAACTCTATCGGAAAGAACTTCTTGAGAAAGCTCCCTTCCCCAAGGGGCGCATCTACGAAGACCTCTATGTTATCAGTGAGCATCTCAACCAAGTCCAATCCGTGGCCTTGTACCATCTTCCGATTTACCATTATTACCATAGACCTGGTAGCATTACTGCCTCGGCTTTCACGCCAAAACAATACGAGTTTTACGAAGCAATCGATCATTTAAAAGAGGTTGTGAATGCAACCTATCCTGAGAGTTCAGAACTCCAAGAAGCCATCATTTCACGCTTCTTTACAGGAAGTCTTCTGATTTTTACGATGATTAAGGATGGGGATTCGGTAGAATTCAAGAGACTTCAGGAGAAAACCAGGCCTTATTTGCCACTTGTCTTGAAGAATGCTAGAGTTAGCAAGAAACGTAGGATCCTCTATGTTTTAATTACTAAGTATCCGCGGCTCTATTATCAATTTAAAAAGTTAAAAAAATCCTAAGTAAGAGTTAGGGATGAAAGAAGAAAAGGAAAAAGAAAATGTTAAAGTTAGAACGTGATAAATTGCTAATTGCAGCAGTTTTAATAGTGGTTGTCTCCATAGATATGATCAATACGTCTATGTTAGCTCCTGTTTTACCTAATATTCCTAATGTAGTTCCTTTTTTTGCGGTCCTGTTACTTGCTATGCGATTTGCTTATATTCATCACTACTCTATAAGCTATCTCATCTTTGCACCAATTCTTCTTTTTGCTGGGGGCATGGTTTACTATAAGACTGGGAACCTTAATGCATTGATGTATATGTTTCTGCTTGTCTTTCTTTACAAGGCTGAGATGGAAAGTGTACTTAAAATATACTCTGTTGTAGCCTTGTTTTTTATTGTATTGATAGTGCTCTTGGCCGTGATTGGTGCTATTCCAAACTTGCAATTTGTCCAATCACGATCTGCGGGAGTCGTTGTTCGAAATTCATTTGGCTTTATTTATCCAACTGATTTTGCTTCTCACTGTTTTTATCTATATACAGCTATATCGTATATCTTTAGAAAGAAATTCATTATTTTACGGACTGCCTTAGGATTTGGTCTGGCTTATTTCATTATTCGATATTGCGATGCGAGGCTTAATGCCGCTTCTATTACTGTAATGGCGCTCATTTTTCTGTACTTTTATTTCCGAAATGATAAACAGCGACGGCTTTTTGCTTTACTTCCTTTATCGGCTGGTATAGCGTCTTCAGTAATGATTTATCTCTCTTCTAAATTTACCTGGTCTCATCCAATGTATGTGGCTCTAAACAATTTTTTTAGTATGAGATTACACCTAGGACATGAGGCACTAAAAAAATATGCAGTGCAGTGGTTTGGGATTCGGGGCATATCATTTATCGGTTATGGGGGGCGTACAGAATCCGTTTTGAGCTACGACTATGTAGACTCTTCCTACGTTCAGATGCTCTTTACCTATGGGATGATTCCAGTTCTCTTATTGGTCGTGTTATACATAGTTAGGTCTTGGTCATTTTATCGCAAAAAGAATTATTTGCTATTGACGGCCTTATCCTTAATAGCAGTCAACTGTATGTTTGAGGCCTTCTGGGTTCGCCCGTCTTATAATATTTTTATGTTTACTCTATTTGCAACCTTGCCAGTTATTGAATTTGAATCGAAGAAATCTACAACGAGGAACTCCTTGTGAAAGTATTAAAAAATTATTTATATAATCTTTCTTATCAGCTGTTAGTAATCGTTTTACCAGTCATTACTACACCCTATATTACTCGGGTTTTCTCATCCAATGACTTAGGTTCCTATGGGTACTACAACTCAATAGTAACTTACTTTATACTCTTAGCGACACTTGGGGTGGCCAATTATGGGACCAAGGAGATTTCAGGACATCGAAACAATGTTCAGAAAACCTTCTGGGGCATTTACAGTTTACAAGTCCTTTCAACCTGTTTAGCGGTTACGCTTTATATAGTTATCTGCTTGCTTGTGCCGTCGATGAACAATCCAATTGCCTATATACTTGGCTTTAGTTTGCTGTCTCGTGGTTTTGATATTTCTTGGCTTTTTCAAGGGTTAGAAGATTTCAAAAAAATCACAGCTCGTAACACAATGGTCAAACTTCTAGGTGTTGTTTCGATATTCCTATTTGTTAAGAAACCATCCGACTTGTACTTGTATATCATCCTCTTGGTTGCCTATGATCTACTAGGTCAGTTGAGTATGTGGCTTCCTGCTCGGGAGCACATTCGCAAGCCGCATCTGGATATAGCCTATGCCAAAGAGCATATCAAACCAGTCATTCTCTTGTTTCTGCCACAGATTGCCATTTCACTCTACATCACGCTAGATCGCACCATGTTGGGTGCCTTGTCTTCGACCAAGGATGTCGGGATCTATGATCAAGCCTTGAAATTATTGAATATTTTGTTGACCTTGGTAACGTCGCTTGGTAGTGTTATGTTGCCTCGGGTCTCCAATCTCCTCTCATCAGGTAACCAAAAGGCGGTTAACAAGTTACATGAAATGTCTTTCTTAGTGTATAACTTGGTTATCTTCCCGATGATTGCGGGGATTTTGATTGTTAACAAAGATTTTGTTAATTTTTTCCTGGGGCAAGACTTCCAAGATGCTCGCTATGCGATTGCCATCATGGCCTTTAGAATGTTCTTTATTGGCTGGACCAATATCATGGGAATTCAAATCTTGATTCCTCACAATAAGAATCGTGAATTTATGCTGTCAACAACTATTCCAGCTATTTTCAGTGTAGGCTTGAATCTCCTTTTAATCCCGCCTCTGGGCTATATTGGGGCGTCGATCGTATCTGTTGCGACAGAAGGTTTAGTTTGGCTGATCCAACTCTATTTTACACGTTCGTACCTAAAAGAGGTCAAGATCCTTCCATCTATGCTAAAAATATTTTTAGCTGCTCTCTTGATGTACGGCGCTTTGTATTCTGTACAAGCTTTCATGCACTTCTCGTCTGTTGTGAATGTCTTGATCTATTCTCTGCTTGGCTTCCTAGTCTACGGTGGCTTGGTTTTGGTCTTACGTGTCTTGGATTTTCAAGAACTAAAAAGTGTCTTAAAGAAATAAGGAGATTTTATGTACGATTATTTGATTGTCGGTGCTGGCTTGTCAGGTGCAATCTTTGCCCACGAAGCTAACAAACGTGGCAAGAAAGTGAAGGTGATTGATAAACGAGAACACATTGGTGGGAATATCTATTGCCAATCTGTTGAAGGAATCAATGTCCACAAGTATGGGGCTCATATCTTCCATACATCCAATAAAAAGGTCTGGGATTATGTCAATCAGTTTGCGGAGTTTAACAATTACATCAATTCTCCTATTGCCAACTATCAAGGACATCTTTACAATCTGCCTTTTAACATGAACACTTTCTATGCTTTGTGGGGGACAAAGACACCCCAAGAAGTCAAGGACAAGATTACTGAGCAGACGACACACATGCAAGATGTTGAGCCTAAAAACTTAGAGGAACAAGCCATTAAGTTGATTGGTACGGATGTTTATGAAAAGCTAATCAAGGGCTACACCGAAAAGCAATGGGGACGTTCTGCTACTGAACTACCACCCTTTATCATCAAGCGTTTACCAGTTCGATTGACTTATGACAATAATTATTTCAACGACCGTTACCAAGGGATTCCAATTGGTGGTTACAATGTCATCATCGAAAAGTTGTTGGAAGGAATCGAAGTAGAGCTTAATACAGATTTCTTTGCTGATCGGGAGAACTTGGAGGCTTCAGCAACTAAGATTGTCTTCACAGGGATGATTGATCAGTTCTTTGACTATAAATTTGGTGAACTTGAGTATCGCAGTCTCCGTTTTGAGCATGAGATTTTGGACCAAGAAAATCATCAAGGAAATGCCGTAGTCAACTATACTGAACGTGATATTCCCTATACGCGAATCATCGAACACAAACATTTTGAGTTTGGGACTCAAGCCAAGACCGTTATTACTCGTGAATATCCAGCAGATTGGAAAAGAGGAGATGAACCTTACTATCCAATCAATGATGCCAAAAACAATGCAATTTATGAGCAGTATCTAGCGGAAGCTGAGAAAAATGGGCGCGTTATCTTCTGTGGTCGCTTGGCAGATTATAAATACTATGATATGCATGTGACTGTTGAACGTGCATTGGATGTGGTAGAAGAAGAACTAGGGAGCATCTAAGAATATCACAGATAAAGGGGAGAAAAGGTGAAATATTATCTGAAAGATTCATTTCTGCATAATGCACACGAAAAGAATGCAGGGAGTAAGGCGCGAAATGATGTAGAATCTATTCTAATCTCAGAGGGTTATGAGGGGTTGGAGCTCAAGGTTGAGAATTGGTATAAGATGAATTTCTTTAAAGCTCAACAACACAAATATCGTGCGACCAAGTCTGTGTTTGATCAGTTGGGAGCCGGAGATGAATTGGTGATTCAGTTCCCTATTATCCACCATACATTTTTCATCTCACAACTCATTAAGCAGGCGCAAAAGAGAGGAGCAAAATTCTATCTTTTGATCCATGATATTGAAACCTTGCGTCATGCAGCAGGTTCGGAAGTGAAATTCCGTCATAAAGTGCGCAATTACTTCCAAGAAAAGAAAGCTTTGATGTCAGTGGATGGCATTATCGTTCATAACGATATCATGAAGAAAGTTCTGGTAGGTCAAGGAGTGCCAGCAGATAAAATGGTTAGCTTGGAAATTTTTGACTATCTGATTCCAAACTTTGCTGAAAAACCAAATCTCCAAAAAGACCAGCCTATTATCGTAGCTGGAAATTTGAACCCTGCAAAGTCAGGTTATCTTTATAACTTGCCAGACCAGCCCGCCTATAACTTGTATGGGGTGGGCTACGATGAAAGTCGTGCATTGAAAAACACTAGCTACTTTGGTTCCTTTATGCCAGATGACCTCCCAGCTGCTCTTGAAGGTAGTTTTGGTTTGGTCTGGGACGGAGACAGCTCAGAAACCTGCCAAGGTTCTTACGGGAACTACCTACGTTTTAACAACTCGCACAAGGCCTCTCTCTACTTAGCTTCAGGTTTTCCCCTAATAGTCTGGAAAGAGTCGGCTCTCGCACATTTTGTTCTGGATAAACAGTGTGGTCTAGCAGTTGATTCTCTACACGACCTCCAAAAAGTACTAGATGATTTGACACTTCAAGACTACAAGGAACTTTCAGAACAAGCTAGGAAAGTTGGAGCCGCTCTTCGAGATGGAGCCTATTTAAAAGCTGCCTTATCCAAATTGAAGTAAATTCCTTAGGGAATTTGGGATAAAATGAAATATAATATAGGATAGGTAATTAGCCAGAAAGGAAGCCTATTATGAAAGGTATTATTCTTGCGGGTGGTTCAGGTACCCGACTGTACCCACTTACTCGGGCCGCGTCAAAACAGCTGATGCCAGTTTATGATAAACCCATGATTTATTATCCTTTGTCAACCTTGATGTTGGCTGGGATTAAGGACATTTTGATCATCTCAACACCACAGGATTTGCCCCGTTTTAAGGATCTGCTCTTGGATGGTTCCGAATTTGGAATCAAGCTTTCCTATGCGGAACAGCCTAGTCCCGACGGACTTGCTCAGGCTTTTCTTATCGGTGAAGAATTTATCGGCGACGATAGTGTTGCCTTGATTTTAGGCGATAATATCTATCATGGGCCTGGTTTGAGCAAAATGCTTCAAAAGGCAGCCAAGAAAGAGAAGGGGGCGACTGTTTTTGGCTACCAAGTGAAGGATCCAGAGCGTTTTGGTGTGGTCGAGTTTGATACAGACATGAATGCTATTTCCATAGAAGAAAAACCGGAGAATCCTCGCTCTAACTATGCAGTGACTGGTCTTTATTTCTATGACAATGATGTTGTGGAGATTGCCAAACAGATAAAACCGAGTGCTCGTGGAGAGTTGGAAATCACAGATGTTAACAATGCTTATTTGAAGCGTGGGGATTTGTCAGTTGAAGTTATGGGGCGTGGTTTTGCCTGGTTGGATACAGGGACGCATGAGAGCTTGTTAGAGGCTTCCCAATATATCGAAACGGTTCAACGAATGCAAAATGTTCAGGTTGCCAATCTGGAAGAAATTGCCTACCGAATGGGTTATATCAGCCGCGAAGATGTGCTGAAGTTGGCGCAACCTCTCAAGAAGAATGAATACGGGCAATACTTGCTTCGTTTGATTGGAGAAATCTAGATGACAGATAATTTTTTCGGCAAAACACTTGCAGTGCACAAGATTGATGCCATTCCAGGTTTGTTAGAGTTCGACATTCCAGTTCATGGTGACAATCGTGGCTGGTTTAAGGAAAATTTCCAGAAAGAAAAGATGCTACCGCTTGGTTTTCCTGAAAGCTTCTTTGCTGAAGGAAAACTGCAAAATAACGTCAGCTTTTCTCGCAAAAATGTTCTTCGAGGACTCCATGCTGAACCTTGGGATAAGTACATCTCAGTAGCAGATGGTGGCAAGGTTCTGGGTTCTTGGGTTGACCTACGTGAAGGTGAGACTTTTGGAAATGTTTATCAGACCGAGATTGATGCAAGTAAGGGAATCTTTGTCCCTCGCGGCGTAGCCAATGGTTTCCAAGTCCTCTCGGATACAGTTTCTTATAGCTATCTGGTCAATGACTATTGGGCACTTGAACTCAAGCCTAAATATGCTTTTGTCAACTATGCAGACCCAGCTTTGGGCATTGAGTGGGAAAACCTAGAAGCAGCAGAAGTCTCAGAAGCTGATAAACATCATCCACTGCTTAAGGATGTAAAACCTCTGAGAAAAGAAGATTTGTAAAAAAATTAGGGAATAAAAATGACTGAATACAAAAATATCATCGTGACAGGTGGAGCTGGTTTTATCGGTTCTAACTTTGTTCATTATGTTTACAAAAACTTTCCAGATGTTCATGTGACAGTGCTGGACAAGCTGACTTATGCGGGTAATCGTGCCAATATTGAAGAAATTATAGGTGATCGTGTTGAGTTGGTTGTTGGAGATATTGCTGATGCAGTCTTGGTAGACAAGCTGGCAGCTGAAGCGGATGCTATCGTTCATTATGCGGCAGAAAGTCACAATGACAACTCGCTCAATGATCCGAGTCCCTTTATCCATACCAACTTCATCGGGACCTACACTCTTTTGGAAGCAGCACGTAAATACGACCTTCGTTTCCACCATGTGTCAACTGACGAAGTCTATGGGGATCTGCCTCTGCGTGAAGATTTGCCAGGTCATGGAGAAGGTCCAGGTGAGAAATTTACGGCTGAAACCAAGTACAATCCCAGCTCGCCTTACTCATCAACCAAAGCAGCTTCAGACTTGATTGTCAAAGCTTGGGTTCGCTCATTTGGTGTTAAAGCGACTATTTCTAACTGTTCAAACAACTATGGTCCTTACCAACATATCGAGAAGTTCATTCCGCGCCAAATCACCAATATTTTGAGTGGAATCAAGCCAAAACTCTACGGTGAAGGTAAAAATGTCCGTGACTGGATTCACACCAATGACCATTCATCAGGTGTTTGGACAATTTTGACAAAGGGTCAAATTGGTGAAACCTACTTGATTGGTGCGGATGGTGAGAAGAACAATAAGGAAGTCCTGGAACTCATTCTCAAGGAAATGGGGCAACCAGCTGATGCTTATGACCATGTGACGGACCGAGCTGGTCACGACCTTCGTTATGCTATCGACGCTAGCAAGCTTCGTGATGAACTAGGGTGGAAACCAGAGTTTACCAACTTTGAAGCAGGTCTCAAAGAGACCATCAAGTGGTACACAGACAACCAAGACTGGTGGAAATCTGACAAAGAAGCAGTAGAAGCTAATTATGCTAAAACGCAACAAGTGATTAACTAAATGCATACTAAAAAGCAAGAGACTTTGAGTTCTCTTGCTTTTTATGTATGTCGTAATCTTTTATTCTCTTATTTCTTGTTTATAAAACTCTTTAAGGGCAGCTTGCCAGGTTGGAATGACGAAACCTGTCGCCTTCGCTTTGACTAAACTCATGGTTGAGTTGAGAGGTCGTTTAGCCTTGGCAGGAAACTTGCTGGAGTCTACTGGTACTACTTCGACATCACTGTCTTTAAGAATCTCGACAGCGAAGTCATACCAAGTGGTGTCTTCCGCTGCGTCATTTGATAAGTGGTAGTAGCCAAACTCTTTTTGATTATCAGTCAAATAGGTCATGAATTCGGCCAAGGTTCGTGTCCAGGTTGGGCGGCCGTGTTGGTCGTTGACTACTGTGAGTGTTTTATGGGATTTGGCTAGATTTTGCATGGTAAAGACAAAGTTTTTACCATAATTTCCAAAGACCCAAGCAGTCCGGATAATGTAATGCTGTGACGTAAGATTTTCAACAAGTTCCTCCCCCATTCGCTTGGTACGCCCGTACTCTGTTTGCGGATCAGGTAGGTCATCGACTTCCCACTCTTGTCCGACGGGTTTCTTTCCATCAAAGACATAGTCTGTCGAGATATAGACCAGAGTAGATCCGTATTTCTCAGAGGCCTTGGCTACATTTTCAGTTCCAGTTACGTTGATGGCAAAATCCAGTTCTTTCCCCTCGTCTTCTGCTGCATCAACAGCAGTATAAGCTGCACAATGATAGACTAAAGTTGGCTTAATCTCAGCAAAGACTTTCTCAACCATTTTAGCATTAGTGATATCCATTTCGGCCACATCCACTGCAACATAGTCCACATTTCGTTCATCTAGTAAATAACGTAGTTCGGTACCGAGTTGACCATTTGAACCTGTAATTAATATCATTGTCTTCTCCTTAACTTTTCTTCTATCTAATCATAGCAAAAAAATGATAAAAAATCTGATTTTCGGTCCTTGTTTTGCTGGTTTAAGATATAAAAATATAGTATTAGAGAATCATAATTTTATAATAGAAAACTTATTTTTCAGAATTTACCAAATTAATTCAAAAATTCTGAAAATTTTATTGACATGTTTCTGAAAAGGGACTATAATGGGGTGAAAGTTTTAAAGGAGAAAACAATGAAAAGTTCAAAACTACTTGCCCTTGCGGGTGTGACGTTATTGGCAGCTGCGACTCTTGCAGCCTGCTCTGGATCAAGTTCAAATGCTAAAGGTGAGAAAACATTCTCATACATTTACGAAACGGATCCTGATAACCTAAACTATTTGACAACTGGTAAGGCAGCTACAGCAAATATTACTAGTAACGTTATCGATGGCTTGCTTGAAAATGACCGCTATGGTAACTTTGTACCGTCTATGGCTGAGGATTGGTCTGTATCTAAGGATGGATTGACTTATACGTATACACTCCGAAAGGATGCAAAATGGTATACATCTGAAGGTGAGGAGTATGCAGAAGTTAAAGCTCAAGACTTTGTAACTGGTCTTAAGTATGCTGCTGATAAGAAATCAGATGGTCTTTACCTGGTTCAGGAATCTATCAAGGGATTGGATGCTTACGTCAAAGGAGAAATTACAGATTTTTCTCAAGTAGGAATCAAAGCTCTTGATGATTATACCGTTCAATACACATTGAACAAGCCAGAAAGTTTCTGGAATTCTAAGACAACAATGGGTGTTCTGGCTCCTGTTAATGAAGAATTTTTGAACTCTAAAGGGGATGACTTTGCTAAAGGTACGGACCCAAGCAGCATTCTCTATAATGGACCATTCTTACTCAAATCAATCGTAGCCAAATCATCAGTCGAGTTCGAAAAGAATCCAAACTATTGGGACAAAGACAATGTCCATCTTGATAAAGTAAAATTATCCTTCTGGGATGGTCAAGATACTAATAAGCCAACTGAAGCTTTCAAAGACGGTAGCTTTACAATGGCTCGCCTCTTCCCAACAAGTGCTAGTTACTCAGAGACTGAAAAAACATTCAAAGACAATATCGTTTATACCCAACAAGATTCTACTACTTATTTAGTAGGCACAAATATCGATCGCCAGTCTTATAAGTACACTTCTAAGACAACAGATGAGGAAAAAGTATCAACCAAGAAGGCACTTTTGAATAAGGACTTCCGTCAAGCTATTGCATTTGGTTTTGACAGAACAGCCTACGCTTCTCAAGTAAATGGTGCAAGCGGGGCTACTAAACTGCTTCGTAACTTATTTGTTCCTCCTACATTTGTACAGGCAGATGGGAAAAACTTTGGGGAATTAGTTAAGGAAAAATTGGTGACCTATGGAGATGAGTGGAGCAACGTAAACTTGGATGATGCCCAAGATGGACTCTACAATCCTGACAAAGCCAAAGCAGAGTTCGCTAAAGCTAAGGCGGCCCTTCAAGCGGAAGGTGTGAAATTCCCAATCCACTTGGATATGCCTGTAGATCAAACAAATACAACAAAAGTTCAACGTGTTCAATCTTTTAAACAGTCAGTTGAAGAAAATCTAGGATCAGATAATGTGGTTATCGATATCCAACAGCTCCAAAAAGACGATGTTCAAAACATTACCTACTTCGCTGAGACTGCGGCTGGAGAAGACTGGGATATCTCAGATAACGTGGGTTGGTCTCCAGACTATATCGATCCATCTACTTATCTTGATATTATCAAGCCTTCTGTAGGAGAAAATACGAAAACATATCTAGGATTTGATTCTGGGACAAACAACGCTGCCGCTAAGCAAGTTGGTTTAGAAGATTACGAAAAAATGGTTGTGGAAGCTGGTGAAGAAACCACTGATGTTTCAAAACGTTATGAGAAATATGCTGCTGCCCAAGCTTGGTTGACAGACAGTGCCTTGCTCATTCCAACAACTTCTCAAACTGGTCGTCCAATGTTGTCTAAGATGGTACCATTTACACTTCCATTTGCATACTCTGGTAACAAGGGTATGAGTGAAGCCCTTTTGTACAAATATCTAGAAGTACAAGATAAGGCAGTGACAACAGAAGAATACCAAAAAGCTCAAGAAAAATGGTTGAAAGAAAAAGAAGAGTCAAATAAAAAGGCCCAAGAAGATCTCGCAAACCATGTGAAATAACTTTAAAAAAGTGAAGGATTTAGCCATCGACATGATGGTTAAGTCCTTTTTTATCTTGGTATAAGTCCCTGAATGATTAGAGATAGGATTTTTTTATAGCTGTAAAGCGATTCTTAAAATTCTGAGCGTTAGAACTGTTCAGAAAAGAGAAAATTTTAGTGAATTTTACCTATTTCCTATTGCTTTCTGCCTTTTTATTTGTTATATTAAAAGTACAATTAATTTTTATTTATAACAGTTAAGCAGAGCACTTTCAGAGAAAGGAGTATTTTTTAAAAAAGAAATGTAAACGCTTACTGGAAAATGAAAGGATTTAGGAGTTCATGGATAAACGATTTTTTGAAAAACGCTGTAAGTTCAGTATTCGTAAGTTTACGCTTGGAGTAGCTTCGGTGATGATTGGAACGACTTTCTTCGCAGCTAGCCCAGTATTAGCTGATCAAGCAAGAGTTGGTTCAACAGATAATTTGCCGAGTGAACTAGCTGATTTGGATAAGAAGGCTAGTGATGAGGGGCACGATTTTGACAAGGAAGTTGCCGCTCAGAATCCTGGTTCAGCTGAAACTGCTGAAGGCCCTCAAACAGAAGAAGAGTTGTTGACTCAAGAAAAAGAAAAGTCTGAAAAGCCAAGCAATCTGCCAAAAGAATTAGAAGATAAGTTGGAGAAAGCTGAAGACAATGGGCGCGAAGTTGACAAGGATCAGTTGGCCCAAGATACTGGCAAGCTCGTCCCAGAAGATGTGGCTAAGACTACCAATGGGGAATTAAACTACGGCGCGACTGTTAAGATTAAGACGCCATCAGGAGAAGGTAGCGGTATTGTCATTGCTAAAGACCTTGTCTTGACGGTTTCTCACAACTTTATCAAGGATAGCCAAGACGGCAATATCCGTAAGGTTGTGGATAATGACCAAGGGGATGGAGATATCTATAGCATCTCATATCCAGGATTGCCAGATGTCAAGTTTAGCAAGAAAGATATTATTCATTGGGATCGTGAAGGCTACCTGAAAGGCTTCAAAAATGATTTGGCTCTTGTGAGATTGCGTACAGTTCTAGAAAATACGCCTGTTGAAGTAACTAAAAAGCCAGTTGTTAAGAAAATCGGAGATAAACTCCATGTCTTTGGTTATCCAGAAGGAAAATTGAATCCGATTGTCAATACTACAGTTGATTTTGCGGAACCATACGGAGAAGGTGTCCAAGGGATTGGTTACCAAGGAGGAAAACCGGGCGCTAGTGGTGGTGGTATCTTTGATACAGAAGGCAAACTAGTCGGTGTTCACCAAAATGGTGTAGTTGGAAAACGGAGCGGAGGCATTCTCTTCTCACCAGCTCAACTAAAATGGATCCAAGACCACATACAGGGAATTTCAAGTGTGAAACCAGCCGACTTGGAAGAGAAAGAGAAACCGGCTGAAGAAAAACCAAAAGAGGATAAACCTGCAGCTGCTAAACCTGAAACACCTAAGACAGTGACTCCTGAATGGCAAACGGTAGCGAATAAAGAGCAACAAGGAACAGTCACTATTCGTGAAGAAAAGGGTGTTCGCTACAATCAATTGTCTTCAACGGCCCAAAATGACAATGATGGCAAACCAGCCTTGTTTGAAAAACAAGGATTGACAGTTGACGCTAATGGAAATGCGACGGTTGATTTAACCTTCAAAGATGATTCTGAAAAGGGCAAATCACGCTTTGGTGTCTTCTTGAAATTTAAAGATACCAAGAACAATGTTTTTGTTGGATATGACCAAGGTGGCTGGTTCTGGGAATACAAAACTCCAGGTAATAGCACATGGTATAAAGGCAACCGTGTGGCAGCACCAGAACCAGGTTCTGTAAATCGTCTTTCTATTACTCTCAAGTCAGATGGACAACTCAATGCCAGCAACAATGATGTCAATCTCTTTGACACAGTGACCCTACCTGGGGCGGTCAATGAGAATCTTAAAAATGAGAAGAAAATCCTTCTCAAGGCAGGAACTTATAGCAATGACCGAACGGTTGTCAGCGTTAAAACAGACAATCAAGAAGGTGTAAAAGCGGATGATACTCCTGCCCAGAAAGAAACAGGTCCTGCCGTTGACGATAGCAAGGTGACTTATGATACGATCCAGTCTAAGGTTCTCAAGGCAGTGATTGACCAAGCCTTTCCTCGTGTCAAAGAATACACTTTGAATGGCCATACTTTACCAGGACAGGTGCAACAGTTCAACCAAGTCTTTATCAATAACCATCGAATCACCCCTGAAGTCACTTATAAGAAAATCAATGAAACAACAGCAGAGTACGTGATGAAGCTTCGTGATGATGCTCACTTAATCAATGCGGAAATGACAGTACGCTTGCAAGTTGTGGATAATCAATTGCACTTTGATGTGACCAAGATTGTCAACCACAATCAAGTCACTCCAGGTCAAAAGATTGATGACGAAAGAAAATTGCTTTCAACTATTAGTTTCCTTGGTAATGCTTTGGTCTCTGTTTCGAGTGATCAAGCTGGTGCTAAGTTTGATGGGGCAACCATGTCAAACAATACCCATGTCAGCGGGGATGATCATATCGATGTAACCAATCCAATGAAAGATTTGGCTAAGGGTTACATGTATGGATTTGTTTCTACAGATAAGCTTGCTGCAGGTGTTTGGAGTAACTCTCAAAACAGCTACGGTGGTGGTTCGAATGACTGGACTCGTTTGACAGCCTATAAAGAAACAGTTGGAAATGCCAACTATGTCGGAATTCATAGCTCTGAATGGCAATGGGAAAAAGCTTATAAGGGCATTGTCTTCCCAGAATACACCAAGGAACTTCCAAGTGCCAAGGTTGTTATCACCGAAGATGCCAATGCTGACAACAAAGTCGACTGGCAAGATGGTGCCATTGCTTATCGTAGCATCATGAACAACCCTCAAGGTTGGGAAAAAGTTAAGGATATCACAGCTTATCGTATCGCGATGAACTTTGGTTCACAAGCACAAAACCCATTCCTTATGACCTTGGATGGTATCAAGAAAATCAATCTCCATACAGATGGTCTTGGGCAAGGTGTTCTCCTTAAAGGATATGGTAGTGAAGGTCACGACTCTGGTCACTTGAACTATGCTGATATTGGTAAACGTATTGGTGGTGTCGAAGACTTCAAGACCTTGATCGAAAAAGCGAAGAAATATGGAGCTCATCTTGGTATCCACGTTAACGCTTCTGAGACTTATCCTGAGTCTAAATACTTTAATGAAAATATTCTTCGTAAGAATCCAGATGGAAGCTACAGCTACGGATGGAACTGGCTAGACCAAGGTATCAACATTGATGCTGCTTATGACTTGGCGCATGGACGTTTGGCTCGCTGGGAAGACTTGAAGAAAAAACTTGGTGAAGGTCTCGACTTTATCTATGTGGACGTATGGGGCAATGGTCAATCAGGTGATAACGGTGCCTGGGCTACCCACGTTCTTGCTAAAGAAATCAACAAACAAGGCTGGCGTTTTGCGATTGAGTGGGGCCATGGTGGTGAATACGACTCTACCTTCCAACACTGGGCAGCTGACTTGACCTATGGTGGCTACACTAATAAAGGTATCAACAGTGCTATCACCCGCTTTATCCGCAACCACCAAAAAGATTCTTGGGTTGGGGACTACAGAAGTTACGGTGGTGCAGCCAACTACCCACTTCTAGGTGGCTACAGCATGAAAGACTTTGAAGGCTGGCAAGGAAGAAGCGACTACAATGGCTATGTAACCAACTTGTTTGCCCATGATGTCATGACCAAGTACTTCCAACACTTCACTGTAAGTAAATGGGAAAATGGTACACCAGTTACCATGACTGATAACGGTAGTACCTATAAATGGACTCCAGAAATGAAGGTTGAGCTAGTCGATGCAGCAGGTAACAAGGTTGTTGTGACTCGTAAGTCAAACGATGTCAATAGCCCGCAATACCGCGAACGTACAGTAACGCTCAACGGACGTGTCATCCAAGATGGCTCAGCTTACTTGACTCCTTGGAACTGGGATGCAAATGGTAAGAAACTTCCTACTGATAAGGAAAAAATGTACTACTTCAATACGCAGGCCGGTGCAACAACTTGGACCCTTCCAAGCGATTGGGCAAATAGCAAGGTTTACCTTTACAAGCTAACTGACCAAGGTAAGACAGAAGAGCAAGAACTAACCGTAAAAGATGGCAAGATTACCCTAGACCTTCTAGCAAATCAACCATACGTTCTCTACCGTTCAAAACAAACCAATCCTGAAATGTCATGGAGCGAAGGCATGCACATCTACGACCAAGGATTTAACAGTGGAACCTTGAAACACTGGACCATTTCTGGTGATGCTTCTAAGGCAAAAATTGTCAAATCACAAGGCGCAAATGAAATGCTTCGTATCCAAGGTAATAAGAGCAAGGTCAGTCTTACTCAGAAACTGACTGGCTTGAAACCAAATACCAAGTATGCGGTTTATGTTGGTGTCGATAACCGTAGTAATGCTAAGGCAAGTATCACAGTGAATACTGGCGAGAAAGAAGTGACTACTTATACCAATAAGTCACTCGCTCTCAACTATATCAAAGCTTATGCTCATAACAATCGTCGTGAAAATGCTACAGTTGACGATACAAGTTACTTCCAAAATATGTACGCCTTCTTTACAACTGGATCTGATGTATCAAATGTCACTCTGACATTGAGTCGTGAAGCTGGTGATGAAGCAACTTACTTTGATGAAATTCGTACCTTTGAAAACAATTCAAGCATGTACGGAGACAAGCATGATACAGGTAAAGGAACATTTAAACAAGACTTTGAAAATGTAGCTCAAGGTATCTTCCCATTTGTAGTAGGTGGTGTCGAAGGTGTCGAAGACAACCGCACTCACTTGTCTGAAAAACACGATCCATATACACAGCGTGGTTGGAACGGTAAGAAAGTTGATGATGTTATCGAAGGAAATTGGTCATTGAAGACCAATGGACTAGTGAGCCGTCGTAACTTGGTTTACCAAACAATCCCACAAAACTTCCGCTTTGAGGCAGGTAAGACTTACCGTGTAACCTTTGAATACGAAGCAGGCTCTGACAATACCTATGCCTTTGTAGTCGGTAAGGGAGAATTCCAGTCAGGTCGTCGTGGTAGTCAAGCAAGCAACTTGGAAATGCATGAATTGCCAAATACTTGGACAGATTCTAAGAAAGCCAAGAAAGTAACCTTCCTCGTGACTGGTGCAGAAACAGGCGATACTTGGGTAGGTATCTACTCAACTGGAAACGCAAGCAATACTCGTGGAGATGCTGGCGGAAATGCCAACTTCCGTGGTTATAACGACTTCATGATGGATAATCTTCAAATCGAGGAAATTACCCTAACTGGTAAGATGCTGACAGAAAATGCACTGAAGAACTACTTGCCAACTGTAGCCATGACCAACTACACCAAAGAGTCTATGGATGCTTTGAAGGAGGCGGTCTTTAACCTCAGTCAGGCAGATGATGATATTAGCGTGGAAGAGGCGCGTGCAGAGATTGCCAAGATTGAAGCTTTGAAGAATGCTTTGGTTCAGAAGAAGACAGCCTTGGTAGCAGAAGACTTTGAAAGTTTGGATGCGCCAGCTCAACCAGGTGAAGGTCTAGAGAATGCCTTTGATGGAAATGTGTCTAGTCTATGGCATACATCTTGGAATGGTGGAGATGTAGGCAAGCCTGCAACCATGGTCTTGAAAGAACCAACTGAAATCACAGGACTTCGTTATGTTCCACGTGCCTCTGATTCAAATGGAAACTTGCGAGATGTGAAACTGGTTGTCACAGATGAGTCTGGTAAAGAACATACCTTCACAGTGACAGATTGGCCAAATAATAACAAACCAAAAGACATTGACTTTGGCAAGACAATCAAGGCTAAGAAAATTGTCCTTACAGGTACCAAGACTTACGGAGATGGTGGCGATAAATACCAATCTGCAGCGGAACTCATCTTTACCCGTCCACAAGTAGCAGAAACACCGCTTGACATGTCTGAATATGAAGCAGCTTTGGCTAAGGCGCAGAAATTAACAGACAAAGACAATCAAGAGGAAGTAGCTAGCGTTAAGGCAAGCATGAAATATGCGACGGATAACCATCTCTTGACGGAAAGAATGGTGGCCTACTTCGCAGACTATCTCAATCAATTAAAAGATTCTGCTACGAAACCAGATGCTCCAACAAGTAGCAAGGGAGAAGAACAACCACCAGTTCTTGATGTACCTGAGTTCAAAGGCGGCGTCAATGCAACAGAAGCAGCTGTACATGAAGTCCCTGAGTTCAAGGGCGGCGTTAATGCGGTTGAAGCCTTGGTTCACGAATTACCAGAATACAAAGGTGGAGCCAATGCGGTCCTAGCGGCTGCAAATGAAGTCCCTGAGTTCAAAGGTGGCGTCAATGCGGTTCAAGCCTTGGTAAACGAGAAACCAGCCTACACAGGTGTATTGGCTACTGCTGGAGATCAAGCAGCTCCAACAGTTGAAAAACCTGAGTACCCGCTCACTCTAAGCCCAGTAGCTGATGCCAAAACTCTGGAAGATAAAGAAGAGAAACTTCCTGCTACAGGAGAACATGGTTCAGAAGCAGCCCTCTTCTTGGCAAGTGTGAGCATCGCTTTATCTGCTGCAGTCCTTGCGACAAAACGTAAAGAAGAGTAATGAGATTTGATTTTAGCAGTTCAAAGCAACTCGAATCAAAAAGAACAAACAGCCGGAGAGGACCTCTTGGTTCTCTCCTTTTTCAAAGGAGAAATGATACCGCTTACTCATGTATGCGGATGAAAGGAATAGGAGAAAGATGGATAGACATTTTTTTGAGAAACGCTGTCACTATAGTATAAGAAAATTTGCAATCGGTGCAGCCTCCGTTATGATTGGTGCTAGTATCTTTGGCGCCAATATGGTTCAGGCGGCAGAAACAGCAACACCTTCAGAGACAGAGGGAAGTATCACTCATGTTCAAGCCTTGGATAAGTTACCAGATGATTTAGCCGCTGCGCTTGAAAAAGCAGATGCAGAAGCTGCAACAGAAGCAAGTCATGAAGAAACTCCAGCGACTGATGAGGGAACCAATCCTGCAGCAAGTGAAGAGGCAAAACCAGAGGCAAGCCCTGCAAGTCCCAAGCCAGCAGAAACGCCGAAACCGGTTGAAACACCAAAGGCAGACAAACAACCTGCGGAAACCACTACACCAGCAGTAAAACCAGCTGAAAAGACAATCGAAGATAGAGAAGATGTCAACCATCTCGAAGGTGCTACTGCTCAGGCAAGCAACCATGAGACTGGGACCAACTTTACTGCAGATAAGGCTATCGATGGAGATGACAATACCCGTTGGGCTACAGATAGAGATGCAGTAAAACCAACTTTTGAATTAACTCTTCCAAAAACTACCCTCATCAAGCATGTAGAAATAGACTGGGATCGTCGTCTTCGTAATGGGCAAAATGACCCCAATATCAAATCTTGGAGTCTCTACTACGCAGGTCAAGAAGACGTGGGCGCTAATGGAGAAAAACAATGGAAACTCGCTCATACCAAAACTGAAGATCCTGTTTTAGATGAGAAAGTAGATCTAGCTGAAAGTATCAAAGCTAAATATCTTAAGTTAAAAATTAACGACTATCAAGCGGGCACAATGGGCTGGAGAAACGTTGGAATCCAAGAAATTCGAGCTTATTCAAACGTTCCGGACCATAGTAGGGTAACGGATATCCGCCAAGTAACCGAACTAACAGTAGCAGAAGATGGACGGTCTCTTGTCTTACCAACTCTACCAGGAAAAGTCAGTCTCATTGGAAGCAATAAACAAGGTGTAATTGACCTTCAAAATCACATCTATAAGCCTTTGACAGACCAACGTGTCAAGGTCATGGTCCAACAAATCAGAGACAGTCATACCTTTACCAAAGAGTTTGAAGTAGTCATCAAGGGCTTACATCAGGACGAAGGTGTGGGTGTTAAACCAAAAGTAGCACCAGCTGTTCAACAATGGTATGGGAAAGAAGGTCAATCTTCTATCACTTCAGATACAGTTCTTGCGACGGGTGATTCTGGCTTTGATCAGGCTGCAACCTTCTATCAGTCAGACCTTGCTAGCCGTGGATTGGAACTAGCAACAGGTGACAAGCAGGCTCAAAAACGAATCGAATTTAAAAAAGTTGAAAACAAGGGTTATGGTAAAGAAGGGTATGGCATCACTATCCAAAATGATGTGATTACCATCGAAGCTGCCACAAACACAGGAGCCTTCTACGCCACTCGTACCCTTCTTCAAATGGGAGAAAGTAACCTCCAAAATGGCGAAATTCGTGATTTCCCAAGTTTCAGCCACCGTGGCTTTATGCTGGATACAGGTCGTAAATTTATCCCTTATGACACTCTTGTAGACATCATGCTCAACATGGCTTACTACAAGATGAACGACTTGCAGTTGCACCTCAACGATAACTATATCTTCCTTAAGGAACACTTGGCAGGTAAGAGCTTAACACCAGAAGAACAACTCAAGTATGTTCTTGAACATGCCAAGACTGGTTTCCGTGTGGAGACAGACATTGTCGGTAAGAATGGACAAAAACTAACATCAGACGAGCATTATACCAAGGAAGAAATGCAAAATCTGATTAAACTTGCCAAGGCCTTGCATATCAACCTAGTGCCAGAAATTGATACACCAGGTCATGCACTATCATTTGTCAAAGTTCGTCCAGATCTCATGTATCAAGGTAGTTTGAGCGATTATGCAGGCAAGCACAATGTTGAGCGCGTAGCCATGCTAGACTTGGATAACAAGTACGAAGAAACTCTTAAATTTGTCAAATCAGTTTATGACAAACTCCTCGATGGTCCAGATGCACCGCTTCATGGCGTGTCCACTGTTCATATCGGAACGGATGAATACTATGGCAGCAGAGAAAGCTATCGTCGCTATGTCAATGACCTTATCAAATACATTAAAGGAAAGGGATATACCCCTCGTATCTGGGGCTCGCTCAGTGCGAAACGTGGAAACACTCCTGTTGACTGGAACGGAGTAGAGGTTGATATCTGGAGTATCGGATGGCAACGACCAAATGAAGCCATTGCTCAGGGAGCTAAGATTATCAATATCACGGATGTACCGACCTATAGTGTGCCAAGTGGAAGCAATAGTCAAGCAGCCTACGGGGACTATGCTAACTACGAACGTCAGTACAATAGCTGGACACCGAATGATTTTAGAACAGGTGGAGGTCCACTTCTACCAGCTTCTCATCCAAGTATCCTTGGTGGTGGTCACGCAGTTTGGAATGATAATATCGACCTTCATGAGACTGGTTTGACCTCTTATGACATCTTCAAACGCTTCTTCAAGAGCATGCAAACCACTGCAGAACGCACCTGGGGATCCGATCGTGCAGCTGCAACCTTTGCAGAACGCACCCTACCAACGAGCCCTTATGCGCCACAGTCAAATCCTGCTAAAGAGATTGATCAAAGCGACTTGTTTACCATCAATTCTGAAACAGTCAAGAACTATGCAAGTAAGAAAGTGAAGGCAAGCGAACAGGGATTGGCTTTTGAGAAAGACAGCAGTATCGAAGGCTTGGCTGGTGATGTTGGTCCAAGTCACGTCTTGAAGTTTGATGTAACTGTCACTGGAGACGGAGAACAAACCTTCTCAGCAAGTGGGGATAACCGTATCTATCTAGCTGATAAAGACGGCTATCTTGCTTACCAGTTTGAACAGTTCCATATCCAATTCAATAAAAAACTTGAAAAGAACAAACGTTATCAAATCTCCATCGTAACCAAACCACAATCTACAGAAGTCTATGTGGATGGTGAAAAGATTGAGCGTATTGCAAATCCAGCCCACCCTCGCTTTGCCCACAATAGCTTGGTACTACCGCTTGAAAGCATCGGTGGATTCAAAGGAATCTTGCATAGTGCAGAGTTGTCAGACAAACCATTTGTAAATCCTCGTTTGATTTCAAATGATAAAATTACTGCAACCGCAAGCAGTCAGCAACTTCCAGGAAACGAGACTGAAGGCGCTGTTGAAAAGGCCTTTGACAATGATCCAAATACCTTCTGGCATACTAAATGGACTGGTGACACTGGGCCATACACCCTTACTATGACCTTGAAAGAAGCAGAAAAAGTCAATGGCTTGACGTATCTCCCACGTCCAGGTGGTGGAAATGGTGTCGTGACACGCTACGAAGTCTACGCACAAAAAGATGGCCAAATGATCAAGGTTTCAGAAGGAAGCTGGGACAACAACGCCCAAGAAAAAACAGTCAACTTTGCGGCGGTACATACCAACAAGATTGAGTTGAAAGTATTGGAAGGCGTTGGTGGTTTTGCAAGTGCGGCTGAAGTTCATCTATTGAAACCTGTCAAAGAAGAGCAAGAAACGCCTGCACCAAGTCAACCAGAAAAACCAACTACACCTGAAAAACCAAAAGTAGAGCAAACAGGTGATGGAACAGTTGAATTGGCAGATCAATTCACTGCAAGTAAACCAGCTAGCGAAGACAGCATTGCAGCTGCCAGCAAGAGCGCAGACTATCTCAAGAAAGAGTACAAGGTCTTCCCAACTCCACAAAAAGTGACTTATGGAGAAGGTGTCACAGCTCTTCGCAAGCAAGTCAATCTGGTCATGGGCGATCAACTCGATATCTATACTCGCAATCGCTTGAAGAGTGTTTTGCAGGACAATCAAGTATCTTATACAACTGGTAAGGCGGCAATCGCTGGCGCAACCAATATCTATCTTGGAGTGCATGGACAAGGTTCACAAGCAGAGCAAAACTTGTCCAATGTTTCAGCAGGTCTCTTTGACAAGATTGACGCCTATGTCTTGAGCATCAAGGATAACTCGATTTCCATCGTCGGAAAAGACACAGATGCAGTCTTCTATGGTTTGACAACCTTGAAACACATGCTCAAGGAAAGCCAAGTGCCAGTCCTTCGCAATGTGACAGTAGAAGATTACGCAGAGCTCAAGAACCGTGGTTTCATCGAAGGTTACTATGGAAATCCATGGTCTAATGCCGATCGTGCAGAGCTCATGCGTTATGGTGGCGATTTGAAATTGAACCAATACTTCTTTGCACCAAAAGATGATCCATACCACAACAAGAAATGGCGTGAACTCTATCCAGAAGAAAAATTAGCTGAAATCCGTGAACTTGCTCGTGTCGGAAATCAAAGTAAAACCCGCTATGTCTGGACTATCCATCCATTCATGAACAACCGCATCCGCTTTGGCAATGAAGCGCATTACCAAGAAGATTTGGCAACCATCAAGGCCAAATTTACCCAGTTGATGAAAGTGGGTGTCCGCGAATTTGGTATCCTTGCAGATGATGCACCAAGCCCAGTCGGAGGCTACAATAGCTACAACCGCTTGATGCAAGATATGACCAAGTGGTTGACTGAAATGCAGGGAACCTACAGCGGTCTTCGCAAAGAAATGATCTTTGTTCCTGGCCAGTATTGGGGTAATGGACGTGAGGATGAGTTGAAATCCCTCAATGAAAATCTCCCAAGTTCAACATCCATGACCTTGACGGGTGGTAAGATTTGGGGTGAAGTCTCTGAAAGCTTCCTTTCAACTCTCAAGAACAATCTATCCGCAGGTGGCAAAACCTATCGCCCCGTTTCACTTTGGATTAACTGGCCTGTAACAGATAACTCTAAACAACACTTGATTCTAGGTGGTGGTGAGAAATTCCTTCATCCAAATGTGGATCCTAGCTTGCTGTCTGGTATCATGTTGAACCCAATGCAACAGTCTGAACCATCTAAGATTGCCCTCTTTTCAGGAGCTCAATACTCATGGAAACAGTGGAAATCAGAAGAAGAAGCTAAGAAAATCAATGATATTGCCTTCAACTTTGTAGAAAATGGTCATTTTGAAGATAGCAAGGTATCGGCAGCCTTCCGTGAACTTGGTAAGCACATGATCAACCAAAACATGGATAATCGTGTCGTCAAACTAGAAGAATCGGTAGACTTAGCTCCAAAATTAACAGACTTCATGACCAAGCTCAAAGCAGGTCAGGATGTGACTGCCGAACGTGCAGCCTTGCGTGCAGAATTTGCCAAGATTAAAGAAGCAGCCGAACTCTATAAAGCATCAGGCGATAAAAAAATGGTTGCCCAAATCCACTATTGGTTGGATAATGCAATCGATCAAATGAATGCTCTCGATGCCTTCCTTACAGGAACTGAAGCCATGGCTACAAACGATGCAGCCAAACTTTGGGATAGCTACTATAAAGGTTTGAAATTGTACGAACAGTCTCAAACTCACACCTTCCATTATGTAGACCATATGGAAAGAGCTGAATTGGGTGTTCAACATATTCGTCCATTTATCCTATCCCTGAAAGAAGTTCTGGCATCTGAAGTTCAAAAAGTCTTGCATCCAGATCAAATCATCAGTACCTTTATCACCAATCGAACAGGTGTAGAAGGTGGTTTAGCAGAAGTAACGGATGGCGATTTGGCAACTCATGCGATTATTAAATCACCAAATAGCATCAAGACAGGTGATTATATCGGTATGAAATTCAACAAGCCAGTAGCGATTCAAACCTTGACCTTTGCTATGGGAACGCAGGCAAATCCACGTGATACCTTTAGTAAGGCAGAAGTGCAGTATCTAGATGAAAATGACAACTGGGTAACCTTGAAAGAGCCAAGCTATGTCGGAAATGAATCCCTGCTTAAGTTTGAGAATCTCAACATCAAGGCCAAAGCAGTTCGCATGATTGCGACAGCAGACCGCGAGAACACTTGGTTTGCAGTTCAGGAAATTGCAGTCAACCGTCCAGTTGAAAAAGCTCGTAGCCAACAAGCAACGACAGTTAGTCTAAGCTCAAACTTAGTTTACAAACTAAATACCTCAGCCCGTCAAATCACTGATGGCAAGGACAATACAGAAGCCATGATGGCAAATGCTGACGGTAGCAATACGACACCAGTAGATGCTTGGGCACAACTTGACCTCGGTGAAGTCAAGTCAGTCACTAAAGTACGACTTCGCCAAGGAACGGGTGATAAGCTTGCCACAGGTGTGCTTGAGTATTCTACAGACGGTACTACTTGGCAGGAACTCGATCGCTTGTCAGGTGAGCAAACCAAGGAAGTGACTAGAGCGATCAATGCTCGTTACATCCGAGTCCGCAATACCAAGGCACTCGACCTCTGGTGGCGTATCCAGGACTTCTCTGTTGAGACACGCTCTGGAAACAGCGAGTTAACAGACACCAACGTTGACGCCTTGAAGGAAACACCAGTAGTGGATAGCTTGGGCAGTTACGAGCTTCAAATTCCAGCTGGAACCAAACTCCCTGCTCATAGCTATCTAGGTATGAAGCTTGACCGTATCCATCAAATCAAGAGCATCCAGCTCCAAGGTCAGGCTAACCCTGCTCTTACTCTAGAGTACTCTGCAAATGCGCAAGAATGGACGCCGGCTAGCCAGTTGACTGACAGATCTGTAGTGAGCCACTTGGTACGTTATGTTCGTTTGGTCAATAAAACAGATCAGGAACAAGCTGTGACAGCCACTTCTCTCCTTGTGACAACCAAAGAAGTACAACCAACCAAACTAGAATCTACAACAATGGGTATTCATCCAACATACGGAAGCAATGATGTTCGTAAGCTGAACAACCTAGATCAACTATTTGACGGTGTTTACAACAACTTCGTTGAGTTTTCAGACTATGCCCGTAAAGATGGCCACGTAACCTTGAAACTTGGTAGCGAACGCACTATCAAGAAGATCAGAGCCTACATCCAAGACGGAACTCAAAACTACCTTCGTGATGGTAAGATTCAAGTCAGCCAAGACGGTAAAACTTGGACTGATGTCGTGACAGTAGGAGATGGTGTGGCCAATAGCACACACGATGATTCATTGACAGATGGTTGGACACATGATTCTAAGATGCCAGGAAATCGCTATATCGAGGGTAAATTGGCGACACCAGTCAAAGCTAACTATCTCCGTGTCCTCTATACAGCAGACTATGATGCCCGTTTTGTAGGCTTTACAGAATTGGTCATCAACGATGGTGAATTTGTCAAACCAATCAATGATCCAACAGTAGAAGGAAGTAGTGGAGAAAGCCAAGGCAACCTTTATAATAATCTTGTAGACGGCAAAGTCTTGACCAGCTACAAGTCTGAAAAAGACAAGGGCGAATTGGTGTATCACTTGTCTGAACCAACCAATGCCAACCACCTTCGTCTCGTTTCCAGTCTTCCTGAAGGAGCTAAGGCACGTGTTCTTGCTAGAACACTCAAGGATGGTCAAGACAGTTGGCTAGACCTCGGTGCCATTACATCTAGTCTCCAAACCTTCGCTATCCGAAATGGTGGCTCTCTTCTAGACGTCAAATTAGTCTGGGAAGGTGGCAAGGCTGAGTTTTATGAATTGGCGAGCTTCTATCAAGAATTAACAGAAGAACCTGTTCAATCAAGCAAGGGTGAAGAACCAGCACCCGTTCTTGAGGTTCCTGAATTCACAGGTGGTGTCAATGCAGTTGAAGCCCTAGTACATGAACTTCCAGAGTACACAGGCGCATTAGCAACAGTAGGAGACCAAACTGCTCCAACAGTAGAGAAACCTGAGTTCAAGGGTGGTGTCAATGCAGTTGAAGCCCTAGTACATGAACTTCCAGAGTACACAGGCCCCGTAGCGACAGTAGGTGACCAAGCTGCTCCAACAGTAGAGAAACCTGAGTTCAAGGGTGGTGTCAATGCAGTGATGGCTCTAGTGCATGAATTGCCAGAATACACAGGCCCGCTAGCAACAGTAGGAGGCCAAGCAGCTCCAACAGTAGAAAAACCTGAGTTTAAACTTAGCACTCTAGTTTCTGATCAAGGTAAGACTCCAGATCATAAACAAGAAATTGCTAGACAAGAAACAGCAAAACAGAGCTTGCCAGCAACAGGTGAGAGTCAATCTGACACAGCCCTCTTCCTAGCAGGTGTTAGCCTAGCCCTATCTGCTCTCTTTGTAGCAAAAACAAAGAAAGACTAGTATTTAGTAAAACCTCTTAACAAGATTACGAAATCCGTTTCCTATCTTTCCCAATGAGGTTTATAGTACAGAAAAAGCCTGAGAAGACATCTTCTCAGGCTTTTGTTAAGCACATAAATGCAATAGTGCTATGAAAAAATCACCCAGAAAACTCTGGGTGATAAATGTTATGGTTGTGCTGGTTGAGGATTCTGATTTTGGTTCTGGTTTTGTTGACCAGGCGTTGTATTTGGTTGCTGGTTATTGGTATTATTGTTTGCACTATTATTCGTGCTTGGAGTAGTTGAGCTTGACTGTGAAGTTGAACTTTCTGATGTCGAGCTCGAACTTTCTGGTGTTGGGGCCTGTTGCGGAGCAGGAGCAGTCCATGCAGAACGAGCACCGTTTTTAAAGACGAACTCACCACTTCGGTAGAGGCCTTCTGGCATGGTCCAGTCGCCAGGGTTGTTATCCTCAGACAGATAAGTCATCATTGAACGGTAGACCTTAGCTGCAACATAGAAGCCATCACCAACGATAGGAGTAAGGCGGTTTGAGTAACCTGTCCACACAGCCATTGAATATTTGCGAGTATAACCAACAAACATTTCGTCTGGAGCTACATAACCAGTATTTTTGATGTAGTTTTCAATTTCATCGTCTGTATAGTTTGATGTACCAGTCTTACCAGCTTGAGGTAGCCAAGGGAGATAAGCACCACGACCCGTTCCGTATGCTAAGACAGTCTTCATCATTTCTGTCATCATATAGGCGGTCGTCTCTTTCATGGCACGAGTACCAGGATCAGCGTATTCTTTTGAGCTACCATCGCTAAAGACGATTTTATTGATATACATTGGTTTATGGTAGATACCACCGTTAGCAAAAGCAGCGTAAGCAGCAGCCATTTTCTCACTACTTGCTCCGTACTTTTTGTTTGACTCAGTCGTGTTACTTGAAATCGCGTTGGCATAGTGCATATCCGGATAGTCAATACCGATTCCATTTAGGAAGGTCTTGGCTCTATCCAAACCGACTTTGTTCAAGGTTTCTACGGCTGTAACGTTCCGTGATTGTTGGAGCGCATATTGGATGGTGATGTTTCCAAAATAACTTCTATCCCAGTTGTAAACAGGGGTATCTGTTCCAGGATAGTTGTAAGGAACATCATGTACAATCGAAGCAGTTGAGTCGTAGATGTCATACTCCAAGGCAGGAGCATAGTCTGTGATCGGCTTCATGGTAGAACCCCAGTCACGGTTGGTTTCAACAGCTTGGTTGATTCCGAAGGAAACATTGCTTGATTGGTGACGAGAACCTAACTGAGCAATAACTTTCCCATTTGTCACATCCACAATCGTTGAAGCTACTTGCATTTCATCGTCAGGATAGTTGACATACTCGTCGGTATTGTAGATATCCCAGAGATGTTGTTGAACTTTAGGATCAACGTTGGTGTAGACGTCCATACCAGTTGTTAAGAGGTTGTAGCCTGTTTCTTGTTCGACTTGATCGATTACCTCTTTGAGATAGTTGTCCATGTATGGAGGATAACTATTAGCTGATTTTAGACTTTGAAGTCCATCTGTAATCGGAGTATTAATCGCTTTTTCATATTGCTCAGCTGAAATGTAACCTTGCCCCTTCATCTCAGAGAGGACGAGATTACGACGTTCTTGAGCAGCTTCTGGATGCGAGTATGGATCATACTGGTTTGGAGCCTGAGGCATACCAGCAAGGAGAGCCAGTTGAGGAATACTTAGATCTTTGAGATCCTTGCCATAGTAACTTTGGGCAGCTGTCTGCATTCCGTAATTACCGTTTGACATGTAAACCTTGTTGATGTAGTAGGTCAAGATCTCTTGTTTAGTCGCTTTTTGTTCTAACTGAACGGCTAACCAAGCTTCCTGAGCCTTACGAGAAAGAGTTTGATCAGAAGTTGACGTAGAGAAATAGGTTAACTTGATCAACTGCTGTGTCAAGGTGGAAGCTCCTTGCAGACCTCCACCACCACGAAGGTTTCGTAGGGTAGCACCTAGGATACGGATCGTGTCGATTCCTCGGTGATTAAAGAAGCGATGGTCCTCAATCGAAACAATAGCGTTGACCAAATCGGTCGGTATTTCGTTTGCTTGGGCATTGACTCGACGTTCCGATCCAAGATCAGCGATAAGCTCGTCATTGCTATCATAGATCTTACTTGACGTTGTAGCAACTAGTTTACTTTCAGAAAGTTCGGGAGCCTTGCTAACATAGTAGAGGAAGAGACCTCCACCAAGCATTACAGCTGCGATAAATACAGTTAAGAGACTGATACTGACATACTTAGCTATTCGCAGAAAAGTTTGTTTGTTCATCTTGTTTTACCACCTAGTAAATGTTCTTTGATAATGTCGAGGTAGGGAATTTGAGGAAAGGCACCAGGCTCAATCCTATATCCATTTTCTCGAATATATCCAAGTGGCATTGACTTCTGTCCCTTATCTTGATGATAGAAACGGATGAGGTCAATAGCCGGCAATAAGTAGGTTTCTTGCTGAGAAGAAAAGTGAAGGAGTACAAAGCAGATTCCTTGCTGGGCAAGGACTTGTTCCATATGCTGGATCTGATGGAGATGAAAATTCTTCATCGGTATCGCATGTTTTTGCCTGGTTTCCTTTGCTTCAAAGTCGATGTAGTATCCATCATAAACCCCTGAATAGTCAGTAGTTGAGGCTTGTCTAAAGTAGGCTTCAACGATCTTGGCACGACTTCGTTGGGGATAGTCGACACGTACGATTTGGATGGGAGTCGGTTTCTTATGAATAACAGCTAACCCATGCGACAAATAGTAGTCGTTCGTAGCATTGATCATCTTTTCAAAAGACATTCCCCGATTTGCGAAATTTTTAGTTTGTGACAGGAGTGCTTGCCTCTTTTGAGATGAAATTTTATGTGGATAGTTGACCATAATTCTCCTTATTGGTACAATAACATCACTCTATTATATCATAAATTTACAAAGAAAGGGTTAAAAATGACATCAGCCTTGATTTTAGGCTATTCAGCCTTCGACCTTGGTCTCTTTAATGACAAGGATATTCGCGTTGATATTATCAAAACAGCCATTCGGAGAGACCTGGAACGTCTAGCAGAGGATGGGGTGACCTGGCTTGTCTTTACAGGGACTTTGGGCTTTGAGTACTGGGCGCTTCAGGTAGCGAAAGACATGAAAGCAGACTATGGATTTCAGCTGGCGACCATTTTTGATTTTGAAACCCATGGCAGTAATTGGAATGAAGCAAATCAAGCGAAATTGAGTGAGTTCAAGCTAGTTGATTTTGTCAAATACGCCTATCCACAATATGAGCACAAGGGACAATTACGCGATTATCAGAAATTTCTGCTGGAAAATACAGATACTTGTTACCTTTTTTACGACGAAGAAAACGAAACCAAGTTACGATATTTTTACCAAATGATGAAAAATCAAGCGGACTATGTTACAAGAAGATTAACATTTGAGGACTTGAATGAAATAGTAGAAAATTTTTCTGAAAAGTAAGCCTTTGACCTTGATTTTTACTTGTCTTTTTTTATATAATAATACTAGCAACCCAGAATGGAGAGAGACATGGCAAGTATTATATTTTCAGCGAAAGATATTTTTGAACAAGAATTTGGACGTGAAGTACGTGGATACAGCAAAGCAGAGGTAGATGAATTCCTAGACGATGTGATTAAGGATTATGAAACCTACGCAGCTTTGGTCAAATCCCTTCGTCAAGAGATTGCTGATTTGAAGGAAGAATTATCTCATAAACCACAGGTAGCGCCAACTCAACCAGATTCTATTGAAGTAACAGCTTCTACTTCAATGACAAACTTTGATATTTTGAAACGCTTAAATCGTCTCGAAAAAGAAGTATTTGGTAAGCAAATCTTAGACAACCAAGATTTATAATTGACTAAGGAATGAGTGCAATTTTTGGATAATCGCGTGAAGAGTTTCTCTTTTCATGAGGAAAGTCCATGCTAGCACAGGCTGTGATGCCTGTAGTGTTTGTGCTAGGCGAATCCATAAGCCTAGGGACGAGAAATCGTTACGGCAGTCGAAATGGCTAAGTCTTCGGATAGGTCAGAATAGGCTTGAAAGTGCCACAGTGACGGAGTCTTTCTGGAAACAGAGAGAGTGGAACGCGGTAAACCCCTCAAGCTAGCAACCCAAATTTTGGTCGGGGCATGGAGTGCACGGAAACGAACGTAGTACTCTGACTGCTAGCAGATTTATGCTGTTAGCGGTAGACAGATGATTATCGAAGGAAGTGGTCCTAGTCACTTCTGGAACAAAACATGGCTTATAGAAAATTGCATATAGGTTGGGGCTGAGAAATCTTTCTCAACCTCATTTTTTAAAGTGAACAAGAGAAAGGTCTTGCAAGACTAGAAATGAAAGAACAATTTAATATAATCGCAACTGCTGCGGCGGGTCTTGAGGCTGTCGTTGGACGTGAGGTGCGAGACCTTGGTTATGATTGCCAGGTTGAAAATGGGCGTGTCCGCTTTCAAGGAGATGTGAAGGCAATCATCGAGACCAATCTTTGGCTTCGTGCAGCGGATCGCATCAAGATTGTAGTCGGAAGTTTTCCTGCTAAGACTTTTGAAGAGCTTTTTCAAGGTGTTTTTGCTCTAGATTGGGAAAACTATCTCCCGCTAGGAGCACGTTTCCCGATATCAAAGGCAAAATGTGTGAAGTCTAAACTCCACAACGAGCCTAGTGTTCAGGCTATTTCCAAGAAGGCTGTTGTGAAGAAATTACAAAAACACTATGCCCGCCCAGAAGGAGTTCCCTTGATGGAGACTGGTCCCGAGTTTAAGATCGAGGTATCTATCCTGAAAGATGTGGCAACTGTCATGATTGACACGACAGGATCCAGTCTCTTTAAACGTGGTTATCGTACGGAAAAGGGTGGAGCGCCAATCAAGGAAAATATGGCGGCGGCCATTTTACAACTATCTAATTGGTATCCAGACAAGCCCTTGATTGATCCGACCTGTGGTTCAGGAACTTTCTGTATCGAGGCGGCTATGATTGCTAGAAAGATGGCTCCAGGACTTCGCCGTTCCTTTGCTTTTGAAGAATGGAACTGGGTCAGCGATCGGCTAATCCAGGAGGTTCGCACAGAGGCGGCTAAGAAAATGGATCGTGAACTTGAGCTGGACATTATGGGCTGTGATATCGATGCTCGCATGGTGGAAATTGCCAAGGCAAATGCTCAAGCAGCAGGTGTCGCAGGTGATATCACCTTTAAGCAAATGCGGGTGCAGGACTTACGCACAGACAAGATTAATGGCGTTATCATTTCCAATCCACCATATGGGGAACGTTTGTCTGATGATGCAGGAGTTACCAAGCTCTATGCTGAGATGGGACAGGTCTTTGCACCACTGAAAACGTGGAGTAAGTTTATCCTGACAAGTGACGAAGCTTTTGAAAGTAAGTACGGAAGTCCAGCTGATAAAAAACGAAAACTCTATAATGGGACCTTAAAAGTGGATTTGTATCAATACTTTGGTCAGCGTGTCAAACGCCAAGAGGTAAAATAGAAAGGTGAACTCATGAGTAAGAAAAGACGTGATCGTCATAAAAAAGGACATCAAGAACCACAATTCGACTTTGACGAAGCAAAAGACTTGACTGTTGGTCAAGTCATTCGTAAGAATGAAGAGGTGGAGGCTGGAGTATTGCCTGAGGACAGTATCTTAGACAAATACATCAAACAACACCGTGAAGAGATTGAAGCTGACAAGTTTGAAACTCGTCAGTTTAAAAAAGAAGAACTGACTTCTACTCAAAACCTAGAGGAAATGATCCAAGAAGTTCGTGAATCAAGTGAATCTTCTGATCAGGTAGACGATTCAGACCTGGTTGCTGAGGAATCTATTGAAGAGATAGAAAATGAAGAGACTACTCAGTTTGTTCCACCACTTCAAGATGAAGAAAATGCTGAAATAGAGCCTCTCGTTTTAACAGAAACAGAGCCCAAGCAAATAAATGAGGAACAAGAAGAGGAGACCTATACACCTCTATCACGTTCGGCTCAAACAGAACCTGAAACAGGCTCTAAGAAGAAAGGTGTCATCATCATTGCTTCGGTAGTAGCTGCAATCCTTGTGCTTGCTGGAACATATTATGTCTACCGTCAAGTATCTCGTTCAAACCAAGAAATCCAGTCTTCTCAATCAGCCTCTTCGGATGATCAAGGGACACAAACAGCTTTGAAAGACTTCAATGATCTCTATGATACTTTCTATACAGATGCTAATAAGACTGCTCTGAAAAACAGCCAGTTTGATAAATTGAGCCAACTGAAAACCTTGCTAGATAAGTTAGAAGGTAGCCGTGATTATACACTAGCTAAGTCAAGATATGATAGCCTAGCAACTCAAATCAAGGCCATTCAAGATGTTAATGCCCTCTTTGAAAGCCCAGCTATTACGGACGGTGTCTTGGATACCAATGCGAAAGCCAAAGCGGACGCTAAATTTACAGAAATTAAGACAGGCAACACAGAACTAGACAAACTCTTGGATAAGGCCATTAGTCTTGGCAAGAGCCAACAAACCAGTGCTTCCAGCTCAAGTTCAAGCTCTAGCACGAGTCAAGCAAGCTCAAGTTCAGCTACAGAAAGCAATGCAAGCGGTACGACACCTTCAACCAGCACTACGGCACCAGCTAGAGACACAAATGGTGGTTTGTCTGGCGATGGGGTTAATCTTCAAAGAAGTGCTAGTCGTGTACCGTACAACCAATCAGCTGTAGATGATAGCAACAACCCTGCTTGGACCTTTGCGGATGGTGTATTGGAACAAGTCCTAGCAACATCACGTGCTCGTGGCTATATCACTGGGAATCAATATATCCTAGAACGTGTCAATATCGTAAACGGAAATGGTTATTACAACCTCTATAAACCAGATGGAACCTATCTCTTCACCCTCAACTGTAAGACAGGTTACTTTGTAGGGAATGGTTCTGGTCATGCAGATGACTTGGACTACTAGGACTCCGTTACAAAATTCTTTCCTTTCATAGGTAAAAATGATAAAATAAAACATATTAAACAAGAGGAGTGTCACATGACAAAAGCTAACTTTGGTGTCGTTGGTATGGCCGTAATGGGTCGTAACCTTGCCCTAAATATCGAATCTCGTGGTTATACAGTTGCCATTTACAACCGTAGTAAAGAAAAAACAGAAGACGTAATTGCTTGCCATCCTGAAAAGAACTTTGTGCCAAGCTATGACGTGGAAAGCTTTGTAAACTCAATCGAAAAACCTCGTCGTATCATGCTGATGGTTCAAGCAGGACCTGGTACAGACGCAACTATCCAAGCTCTTCTTCCCCACCTTGACAAGGGTGATATCTTGATCGATGGAGGAAACACTTTCTACAAAGATACTATCCGTCGTAATGAAGAACTAGCAAACTCAGGGATCAACTTTATCGGTACAGGTGTTTCTGGTGGTGAAAAGGGTGCCCTTGAAGGTCCTTCTATCATGCCTGGTGGACAAAAAGAAGCCTACGAATTGGTAGCTGATGTTCTTGAAGAAATCTCTGCAAAAGCACCAGAAGATGGAAAACCATGTGTGACTTACATCGGTCCTGATGGAGCTGGTCACTATGTGAAGATGGTCCACAACGGTATCGAGTATGGTGATATGCAATTGATCGCAGAAAGCTATGACTTGATGCAACACTTGCTTGGCCTTTCTGCAGAAGATATGGCTGCAATCTTTACTGAGTGGAACAAGGGAGAGTTGGACAGCTACTTGATCGAAATCACAGCTGATATCTTGAGCCGTAAAGACGATGAAGGTCAAGATGGACCAATCGTAGACTACATCCTGGATGCTGCAGGAAACAAAGGAACTGGTAAATGGACTAGCCAATCAGCTCTTGACCTTGGTGTGCCATTGTCACTGATTACTGAGTCAGTATTTGCCCGCTACATCTCCACATACAAAGAAGAGCGTGTACATGCTAGCAAGGTCCTTCCAAAACCAGCTGATTTCAAATTTGAAGGTGACAAAGCTGAGTTGATCGAAAAGATCCGTCAAGCCCTTTACTTCTCAAAAATCATTTCATACGCACAAGGTTTTGCTCAATTGCGTGTAGCTTCTAAAGAAAACAACTGGAACTTGCCATTTGCGGACATCGCCTCTATCTGGCGTGATGGCTGTATCATCCGTTCTCGTTTCTTGCAAAAGATCACAGATGCCTACAACCGCGATGCTGATCTTGCTAACCTTCTCTTGGATGAGTACTTCTTGGATGTTACTGCCAAGTACCAACAAGCAGTGCGCGATATCGTAGCTCTTGCTGTTCAAGCTGGTGTACCAGTGCCAACTTTCTCAGCAGCTATTACTTACTTTGATAGCTACCGTTCAGCAGACCTTCCAGCTAACTTGATCCAAGCGCAACGTGACTACTTTGGTGCCCACACTTACCAACGTAAAGACAAAGAAGGAACATTCCACTACTCTTGGTATGACGAAAAATAAGTAGGTCTGCCATGGGGAAACGGATTTTATTACTTGAGAAAGAACGAAATCTCGCTCATTTTCTCAGTCTGGAACTCCAAAAAGAGCAATACCGTGTTGATCTGGTCGAGGAGGGGCTAAAAGCCCTCTCCATGGCTCTCCAGACAGATTATGACTTGATTTTACTGAATGCTCGTCTGGGGGATATGACGGCCCAGGATTTTGCAGAGAGGCTGAGTCGGACAAAACCTGCCTCAGTGATTATGGTCTTGGACCATCGCGAAGAATTGCAAGACCAGATTGAGACAATCCAGCGCTTCGCCGTTTCTTACATCTATAAGCCAGTGATTATTGATCAGCTGGTGGCTCGTATTTCAGCGATTTTCCGAGGTCGGGACTTTATCGACCAACACTGTAGTCAGATGAAGGTCCCAACGTCTTACCGCAATTTGCGTATGGATGTAGAACATCATACCGTTTATCGTGGCGAGGAGATGATTGCTCTAACGCGCCGTGAGTATGACCTTTTGGCTACTCTCATGGGAAGCAAGAAGGTCTTGACTCGTGAGCAGTTGTTGGAAAGTGTCTGGAAGTACGAAAGTGCGACAGAAACCAATATCGTGGATGTTTATATCCGTTATCTACGTAGCAAGCTTGATGTAAAAGGTCAAAAAAGCTACATTAAAACCGTGCGTGGTGTTGGGTACACCATGCAAGAATAGAAAAGCAGTTGCAGTTGTGTAACTGCTTTTTTTGAGAAATTTCTATATATTGACATACAATAAAGTCTTTGCTACAATCAGTTATGGAGGAAAGATCTAATGAAAAGATTTAAAATAATGATGCAAGTTGGACTAGCCGTCTTTTTCTTTGCTTTGCTAGCGACAAGCACCGTCTTTGCGGATGATGCTGATTCAGAAGGCTGGCAATTTGTCCAAGAAAATGGTAGAACCTACTACAAGAAGGGTGACATCAAAGAAACGGACTGGCGAGTGATTGATGGCAAGACCTATTATTTTGATTATAATGGTGAAATGGTTGTTGGTTGGCAATACATTCCAATGCCAGTTAAAGGATATACAATTGGTCCTTACCCTAATGGCATAAGATTAGAAGGTTCCCCAATGCCAGAGTGGTACTACTTCGATAAAAATGGAGTGCTACAAGAGTTTGTTGGTTGGAAAGCATTAGAGATTAAAACTAAAGACAGTGTTGGAAGAAAGTATGGGGAAAAACGTACAAATCCGGAAGATAAAGAAGAGAAGAGTTTTTACACGAACTATTACTTTAATCAAAATCATTCTTTAAAGACAGGTTGGCTTTATGACCAGTCTAATTGGTATTATCTAGCTAAAACGGAAATTAATGGAGAAAACTATATTGGTGGTGAAAGACGTGCAGGTTGGATAAACGATGGTTCAGCTTGGTACTATCTAGATCCAACAACTGGTATCATGCAAACTGGTTGGAAGCAACTTGGCAATAAGTGGTACTACCTCCGTTCATCAGGAGCTATGACAACTGGTTGGGTGAAAGATGGTTCAACTTGGTACTACCTAAATGCAAGTAATGGAGATATGAAGACAGGTTGGACAAAAGTAAATGGAAACTGGTATTATCTCAATTCCTCTGGAGCAATGGTTACAGGTAGCCAAACTATCGATGGTAAAGTTTATAACTTTGCTTCATCTGGTGAGTGGATTTAATGTTGGAGGAGATACAAATGAAGCTTTTGAAAAAAATGATGCAAGTCGCACTAGCAACATTTTTCTTTGGTTTGCTAGCTACTAATACTGTATTTGCGGACATAACAGGTGGCCAATTTGTTGATAAGGATAATAGAAAATATTATGTAAAAGATGATCATAAAGCAATCTATTGGCATAAAATAGACGGTAAAACTTACTATTTTGGTGATAAAGGAGAAATGGTAGTTGGATGGCAATACTTAGAAATTCCTGGAACAGGTTATCGTGATAATTTATTAGATAACCAACCAGTTAATGAAATCGGACTCCAACAAAAATGGTATTATTTTAGCTCAGATGGTGCTTTGCTAGAACAAACAGATAAACAAGTACTAGAGGCAAAAACGTCTGAAAATACAGGAAAAGTATATGGTGAACAATATCCTCCATCTCCTGAAAAGAGAACTTATTATTTTGATAATAATTATGCTGTAAAGACAGGTTGGACTTATGAAGACGGTAATTGGTATTATTTAAATAAGCTAGGAATTTCTGGCGATGATTCTTACAATCCACTACCAATTGGTGAAGTTGCTAAGGGTTGGACTCAAGATTTCCATGTTACTTTTGGTATTGATAGAAGCAAACCTGCTCCGTGGTACTACTTAGATCCAACAACTGGCATCATGCAAACAGGTTGGCAACATCTTGGTAATAAATGGTACTATCTCCGTTCATCAGGAGCCATGGCAACTGGTTGGTATCAGGAAGGCTCAACTTGGTACTATTTAGATGCTGAAAATGGTGATATGAAAACGGGCTGGCAATACCTTGGGAACAAGTGGTACTACCTCCGTTCATCAGGATCTATGGCGACTGGCTGGTATCAGGAAGGCTCGACTTGGTATTATCTAAACGCAAGTAATGGCGATATGAAGACAGGCTGGTTCCAGGTTAATGGCAAATGGTACTACGCTTATAGTTCAGGTGCCTTAGCAGTGAATACGACTGTAGAAGGCTATTCTGTCGACTATAATGGCGAATGGGTTCAATAATGAAAGAGGCGATTGTGAAGGAAACAATCGCTTTTTTTGTGAAAATATAATAAAATAGATAGGAGAAAATACTACTGTATGAAATGAGACGGTCTTTCCGTCTGGTTAAAGGAAAACATGACAAAAAAAGTTGGTGTCGGTCAGGCACATAGTAAGATTATTTTAATAGGGGAGCATGCGGTAGTCTACGGCTATCCTGCTATTTCTCTGCCTCTCATAGAGGTGGAAGTGACTTGTAAGGTGGTCCCTGCTGAAAGCCCGTGGCGTCTTTATGAGGAGGATACCTTGTCCATGGCAGTTTATGCTTCGCTGGAGTATTTGGATATCAAAGAAGCCTGCATTCGATGTGTGATTGACTCGGCTATCCCTGAAAAACGGGGAATGGGTTCGTCAGCTGCTATCAGCATAGCAGCTATTCGTGCGGTATTTGACTACTACCAAGCCGACCTGCCTCATGATGTATTGGAAATCCTGGTCAATCGGGCTGAGATGATTGCCCATATGAATCCGAGTGGTTTGGATGCTAAGACCTGTCTCAGCGACAAGCCTATTCGCTTTATCAAGAACCTTGGATTTACAGAGCTTAAGATGGATCTATCCGCTTATTTGGTCATTGCAGATACGGGCGTGTATGGTCACACTCGTGAAGCTATCCAAGTAGTTCAAAGCAAGGGGAAGGATGCCCTACCGTTTTTGCATGCCTTGGGAGAATTGACCCAGCAGGCAGAAGATGCGATAAAAACAAAAGATGCTGAAAAACTGGGACAAATCCTCAGTCAAGCGCATTTACATTTAAAAGAAATTGGTGTCAGCAGCCCTGAGGCAGATTCCCTCGTTGAAACGGCTCTTAGCTACGGAGCTCTGGGTGCCAAGATGAGCGGTGGTGGGCTAGGAGGCTGTATTATCGCCTTGGCAGCCAATCTGGATCAAGCAGAAGAACTAGCAAAACGATTAGAAGAGAAAGGAGCTGTTCAGACATGGATCGAAAGCCTGTAACAGTACGTTCCTACGCAAATATTGCCATTATCAAATACTGGGGAAAGAAAAAAGAAAAAGAGATGGTTCCTGCTACTAGCAGTATCTCTCTGACTTTGGAAAATATGTATACAGAGACGACCTTGTCGCCTCTACAAGCCCATGCGACGGCGGATGCCTTTTATATCAATGGTCAGCTCCAAAATGAGGCGGAGCATGCCAAGATGAGCAAAATCATCGACCGCTATCGTCCAGCAGGTGAGGGTTTTGTCCGTATCGATACCCAAAACAACATGCCGACTGCAGCGGGTTTATCCTCCAGTTCTAGCGGTTTGTCCGCCTTGGTCAAGGCTTGCAATGCTTATTTTCAGCTTGGTTTGAATCGGAGCCAGTTGGCGCAGGAGGCTAAGTTTGCCTCAGGCTCTTCTTCTCGGAGTTTTTATGGACCACTAGGGGCCTGGGACAAGGATAGTGGGGAAATTTACCCTGTAGAGACAGACTTGAAACTAGCCATGATCATGTTGGTGCTAGAGGACAAGAAAAAACCAATCTCTAGCCGTGATGGGATGAAACTCTGTGTGGAAACCTCGACGACCTTTGATGACTGGGTGCGTCAGTCTGAGAAAGATTATCAAGATATGCTGCTTTATCTCAAGGAAAATGACTTTACCAAAGTTGGGGAATTGACTGAGAAAAATGCCCTAGCCATGCACGCTACGACCAAAACTGCTAGTCCAGCCTTTTCATATCTGACGGATGCGACTTATGAGGCCATGGACTTTGTCCGTCAACTTCGTGAGCAAGGGGAAGCCTGTTACTTTACCATGGATGCTGGCCCCAATGTCAAGGTTCTCTGTCAGGAGAAAGACTTGGAGCATTTGTCAGAAGTCTTTGGTCAACGTTACCGCTTGATTGTGTCAAAAACAAAGGATTTGAGCCAAGATGATTGCTGTTAAAACTTGCGGAAAACTTTATTGGGCAGGTGAATATGCTATTCTAGAGCCAGGGCAGATGGCCTTGATAAAGGCCATCCCCATCTATATGAAGGCTGAGATTGCTTTTTCTGACAGCTACCGTATCTACTCAGATCTGTTTGATTTTGCAGTGGACTTGACGCCAAATCCTGACTACAGTTTGATTCAAGAAACGATTGCTTTAGTGGGAGATTTCCTCGTTTATCGTGGGCAAACCTTGAGACCTTTTTCTTTGGAAATCCGTGGCAAAATGGAACGGGAAGGCAAAAAGTTTGGTCTGGGTTCTAGTGGTAGCGTCGTTGTCTTGGTGATCAAGGCCCTGCTGGCTCTGTATAATCTTTCAATTGATCAGGATCTCTTATTCAAGCTGGCTAGCGCGGTCTTACTCAAGCGAGGCGACAATGGCTCTATGGGAGACCTTGCCTGTATTGTGGCAGAGGATTTGGTTCTCTACCAGTCTTTTGATCGAAAGAAGATAGCTACTTGGTTGGAAGAAGAAAGCTTGGCAACAGTTTTGGAGCGTGCTTGGGGCTTTTCTATCTCACAAGTAAAACCAGGTCTAGAATGTGATTTCCTAGTTGGATGGACCAAGGAAGTAGCCGTATCGAGTCAAATGGTCCAGCAAATCAAGCGAAACATAGACCAGAATTTTTTAAGTTCCTCAAAAGCAACGGTTGCTGCTTTGGTAGAAGCCTTGGAGCAGGGGAATGCAGAAAAAATTATCGAGCAGGTGGAAACAGCCAGTCAGCTTTTAGAAGGCTTGAGCCTAGATATATACACACCTTCGCTGAGACAGTTGAAAGAAGCCAGTCAAGATTTGCAGGCTGTTGCCAAGAGTAGTGGCGCTGGTGGTGGTGACTGTGGGATTGCCTTGAGTTTTGATGAGCAATCAACTGAAACCTTAAAAAATCGTTGGGCCGATCTGGAGATTGAGCTCTTATACCAAGAAAGGATAGGACATGACGACAAATCGTAAGGATGAGCACATCCGCTATGCCCTTGAGCAGAAAAGTTCCTATAACAGCTTTGATGAGGTGGAGTTGATTCATTCTTCCTTGCCTCTTTACGACCTGGATGAAATCGATCTTTCCACAGAATTTGCTGGTCGAAAGTGGGATTTTCCTTTTTATATCAATGCCATGACAGGTGGAAGTGATAAAGGACGAGAAATCAATCAAAAACTAGCTCAGGTGGCGGAAGCCTGTGGGATTTTGTTCGTGACGGGTTCTTATAGCGCAGCCCTCAAGGATCCTACAGATGATTCATTTTCTGTCAAGTCTAGCCATCCAAATCTCCTTCTTGGAACCAATATTGGCTTGGACAAGCCTGTTGAGTTGGGACTTCAGACTGTGCAAGAGATGAATCCTCTTCTTTTACAAGTGCACGTCAATGTTATGCAGGAATTGCTCATGCCAGAGGGAGAAAGAAAGTTTCGAAGCTGGCAATCGCATCTGGCAGACTATAGCAAGCAAATCCCCGTTCCTATTATTCTCAAGGAAGTAGGTTTTGGGATGGATGTGAAGACCATCGAACGAGCCTATGAATTGGGTGTTCGAACGGTTGACCTGTCGGGTCGTGGTGGTACCAGCTTTGCTTATATCGAAAACCGTCGCAGTGGTCAGCGTGATTACCTCAATCAATGGGGCCAGTCCACCATGCAAGCCCTCCTCAATGCCCAAGACTGGAAAGAAAAGGTCGAACTCTTGGTCAGCGGAGGGGTTCGAAATCCTCTTGATATGATTAAGTGCCTGGTCTTTGGTGCCAAGGCTATAGGACTGTCACGTACCGTTCTTGAGTTGATTGAAACCTACTCCGTCGAAGAGGTGATTAGCATTGTCCAAGGCTGGAAAGAAGATTTACGCTTGATCATGTGTGCCCTTAACTGTGCCACCATAGCGGATCTGCAAAACGTAGACTATATTCTTTATGGTAAACTAAAAGAAGCAAAAGATCAGATGTAGTGAGGTCGGGACAAGAATCCCGCCCTTTTTTGTAGCCTTTTGTCAACTGTGGTGAGTTGATGAAACCTAGCTTCTACGAGCGATTTCTGTCCCATCGCCTTTTTCCATCCTCAGACCGAGGTGACTTTTTTGAATTGTGATAAAATAGAAGGGAGAGGATGCGTCTATGAAAAAATTTCAAATCTTTTTATTTATCGAAGCCTGTCTCTTGACGGGAGCTCTGATTTTGATGGTATCAGAGCATTTTTCGCGTTTTCTGCTGATTCTATTCCTCTTTTTGCTTTTGCTTCGTTATTATACAGGTAAAGAGGGCAACAACGTTTTCCTCCTTGTAGCAACCATTCTTTTCTTTTTCATCGTCATGCTCAATCCCTTTGTGATTTTAGCCATCTTTGTAGCGGTCATATACAGTCTCTTTCTTCTCTATCCGATGATGAATCAAGAAAGAGAGGAGACCGACTTGGTCTTTGAAGAGGTGGTAACGGTGAAAAATGAACGCAATCCTTGGTTTGGCAATCTCCATCATTTTTCTAGCCACCAGACCTGCCAATTTGATGATATCAACCTCTTTCGCCTCATGGGCAAGGACACCATTCATTTGGAAAGAGTTATCCTAACCAATCATGACAATGTCATTATCCTTAGAAAGATGATCGGAACGACTAGGATTATCGTACCTGTAGATGTGGAAATCAGTCTCAGTGTCAACTGCCTCTATGGAGATCTTACCTTCCTTCATCAGCCTAAGCGAGCCCTTCGTAATGAACATTATCATCAGGAAACCAGAGACTACCTCAAGAGTAACAAGAGCGTCAAGATTTTCCTAACTACTATGGTTGGCGATGTGGAGGTGGTCAGAGGATGAAAAAGCAATCTTATCTGTTAATCGGCCTGACTTCTTTCCTCTTTATCCTCTTTTTGACTAATAGTTTACTTGATATTTTTGAACTAGACTGGTCCTATTTGCTACGGGATATCGAGAAAACAGAGAAACTCATCTTCTTGATCTTGGTCTTTAGCCTTTCCATGACATTCTTTTTTGTCCTCTTTTGGCGCGTGATAGAAGAAGTCTCTCGCAGAAAAATGCAAGTCAATCTCAAGCGACTGCTAGCAGGAAAAGAGGTGGTTGCCTTTGCAGATCCAGACTTGGATGCTAGTTTTAAGTCCTTGTCTGGCAAGCTCAACCTCTTGACAGAGGCTGTTCAAAAGGCTGAAAATCAAAGCCTGGTCAAGGAAGAAGCAATCATCGAGAAGGAACGAAAGCGGATTGCACGTGACTTGCACGATACAGTTAGTCAGGAGTTGTTTGCGGCTCATATGATTTTATCAGGTGTCAGCCAGCAGGCTTTGAAGCTGGATAGAGAAAAGATGCAGACCCAGTTGCAAAGTGTTGCAGCTATCCTTGAAACAGCCCAGAAAGATTTGCGGGTCTTGCTCCTACATTTGCGACCTGTTGAGTTGGAAGAGAAGAGTTTGGTTGAGGGGATTCAAATCCTCTTAAAAGAGCTAGAGGACAAGAGTGATCTCAAGGTTAGTCTCAAGCAGAATGTGTCTAAATTGCCCAAGAAGATTGAAGAGCATATCTTTCGTATTTTGCAGGAGTTGATCAGCAATACCCTCCGCCATGCCCAGGCATCTTGCTTAGATGTCTACCTCTATCAGACAGATGTTGAATTGCAACTAAAGGTGGTGGACAATGGGATTGGCTTCCAGTTAGGGAGTTTAGATGACTTGAGTTATGGACTGCGAAACATCAAGGAGCGGGTTGAAGATATGGCAGGAACGGTTCAACTCTTGACAGCACCTAAGCAAGGACTGGCGGTCGATATCCGTATTCCCCTGCTAGACAAGGAATCATAAAGGAGTAGAGATGAAAATTTTACTGGTAGATGACCATGAAATGGTCCGATTGGGCTTGAAAAGCTATTTTAATCTCCAAGACGATGTGGAAGTTGTGGGCGAGGCTGCCAATGGGGCTCAAGGTATTGAGTTGGCCTTGGAACTGCGTCCAGATGTCATTGTCATGGATATTGTCATGCCTGAGATGAATGGGATTGATGCAACCCTGGCTATTCTCAAAGAATGGCCTGAAGCCAAGATTTTGATTGTGACCTCTTACCTAGACAATGAAAAAATCATGCCTGTCTTGAATGCGGGTGCCAAAGGTTATATGCTCAAGACTTCTAGTGCAGACGAATTGCTGCACGCTGTTCGTAAGGTTGCTGCTGGAGAGCTTGCTATTGAACAAGAGGTCAGCAAGAAGGTCGAATACCACCGCAATCATATGGAACTTCATGAGGATCTGACTGCGCGTGAACGAGATGTGCTTCAACTGATTGCCAAGGGCTACGAAAATCAGCGCATTGCAGATGAACTCTTTATCTCCCTCAAGACGGTCAAGACCCATGTATCCAACATTCTAGCCAAGCTTGAGGTCAGCGATCGCACCCAGGCTGCGGTCTATGCCTTTCAACACCACTTGGTAGGGCGGGAGGACTTTTAGATGAGTCTTGCAGATTTACTTGAGGAGCTAGAAGCGGCGAAAGATCCTGAGAAAGCAGGCCCAATGGAAGCCTATATGCGATACCAATTTTCCTTTTTAGGTATTGCAGCTCCTGAAAGAAATGCCCTCTACAAAAAATACTTTCCAAGTGCGAAAAAAACAAAGCTCATCTATTGGGATTTTGTAGACACTTGCTGGGAAAAGGATGCTAGAGAATATCAATATGTGGCTGCCAACTATTTGAAAGCTATGCAGTCTTATTTGACGGAGAACGATTTGCCTAAGCTTGAGCGTCTAGTCGTAACCAAATCCTGGTGGGACACAGTAGATATCCTAGACCGAGTAGTAGGAAGTTTGGTATATGACAAGCCAGAACTGGGAGAAATCATCCTCAAATGGAGCCTATCAGACAATATCTGGCTGAGGCGAGTCGCTATTGACCACCAGTTGTTAAGAAAAGAGAAGACGGATGTTCAACTAATGGAAAAGATCCTGCTCAATAATCTGGACCAGACCGAATTTTTTATCAACAAAGCCATCGGTTGGGCCCTAAGAGACTACTCCAAAACCAATCCGGAATGGGTAGCAAGCTTCATCGAAAAAAACAGGGAAAGAATGGCTGAACTCAGTATCAGGGAAGCAAGCAAGTACCTTTAGCATCATTGAAAAGCGCATTCATTACTTGAAAATTAACCGTGGTTTATGCTATAATAGACTGTATTTAAAAAATTTTAAGGAGAAATGACAGAATGTCTGTATCATTTGAAAACAAAGAAACAAACCGTGGTGTCTTGACTTTCACAATCTCTCAAGACCAAATCAAACCAGAATTGGACCGTGTATTTAACTCAGTAAAGAAAACTCTTAACGTTCCTGGTTTCCGTAAAGGTCACCTTCCACGCCCTATCTTCGACCAAAAATTTGGTGAAGAAGCTCTTTATCAAGATGCAATGAACGCACTTTTGCCAAACGCTTATGAAGCTGCAGTAAAAGAAGCTGGTCTTGAAGTGGTTGCTCAACCAAAAATTGACGTGACTTCAATGGAAAAAGGTCAAGACTGGGTTATCACAGCTGAAGTCGTGACAAAACCTGAAGTAAAATTGGGCGACTACAAAAACCTTGAAGTATCAGTAGATGTAGAAAAAGAAGTAACTGACGCTGACGTTGAAGAACGTATCGAACGCGAACGCAACAACTTGGCTGAATTGGTTATCAAAGAAGGCGCTGCTGAAAATGGCGACACTGTTGTGATTGACTTCGTTGGTTCTATCGATGGTGTTGAATTTGACGGTGGAAAAGGTGAAAACTTCTCACTTGGACTTGGATCAGGTCAATTCATCCCTGGTTTCGAAGACCAATTGGTAGGTCACTCAGCTGGCGAAACTGTTGATGTTATCGTAACATTCCCAGAAGACTACCAAGCAGAAGACCTTGCAGGTAAAGAAGCTAAATTCGTAACAACTATCCACGAAGTAAAAGCTAAAGAAGTTCCAGCTCTTGATGATGAACTTGCAAAAGATATCGACGAAGAAGTGGAAACTCTTGACGAATTGAAAGAAAAATACCGCAAAGAATTGACTGCTGCGAAAGAAGAAGCTTACAAAGATGCCGTTGAAGGTGCAGCAATCGATAAAGCTGTAGAAAACGCTGAAATCGTAGAACTTCCAGAAGAAATGATCCATGAAGAAGTTCACCGTTCAGTAAATGAATTCCTTGGAAACTTGCAACGCCAAGGTATCAACCCTGACATGTACTTCCAAATCACAGGAACTACTCAAGAAGACCTTCACAAACAATACGAAGCAGAAGCTGAGTCACGTACGAAGACTAACCTTGTTATCGAAGCAGTTGCCAAGGCTGAAGGATTTGACGCTTCAGAAGAAGAAATCCAAAAAGAAATCGAGCAATTGGCAGCAGACTACAACATGGAAGTTGCACAAGTACAAAACTTGCTTTCAGCTGACATGTTGAAACACGATATCACTATCAAAAAAGCTGTTGAATTGATCACAAGCACTGCAACAGTTAAATAATCTTAAAAGAGAAAAAGCCCACCTGACTAGGTGGGTTTTCTGTTGCACTATTTTCCAAAAATCTCTTTGAGGTCTGCATCTGTAATCCCGATCATGGCTGGGATGCTAGACCAGTTTTCCTCGGTGAGGATGTAGAATTGTTCAGAGTCACTTGGTGTGGCAGTTTCAGAGAAGGCTTGTTTGCTTTCTTCAATATTAGTTTCAATTAAATCACTGAAACGCTCAATCAGATAGGTCTTGCGGGCAGTCCCGATATGCTTGACTGCATAGTCAAAGGCCTGTAATTCGCCAAGAAGGATGAGCTTGCTCTTGGCCCGTGTGATAGCTGTGTAGATGAGATTTCGCTCCAGCATGCGCTTGCTAGCACTGGTGATGGGCAGGATGACAACGGGAAACTCACTCCCCTGAGATTTATGAATACTCATGGCATAGGCTAGTCGAATCTTGTACCATTCGTTACGTGGGTAGATGACCTCATTGCCATCAAAATCAATGACAATCTCGTCTTGTTTGGACTCGGTGTATTTACCAGGAATTAGGTCTGTGATGTAGCCTAGGTCTCCATTAAAGACATTGACTTCAGCGTCGTTGACTAGGTGAATGACCTTGTCCCCTGTTCGATAGTGACACTGAGTTGCTTCAAAGCTAACTTGCCCCTTTTGCTGAGGATTGAGCAGGTCTTGCATGAGTTGGTTGATGGCGTCAATACCAGCAGTTCCTCGATACATAGGCGCTAGCACCTGAATATCGCGAGCCGGAATGCCACTTCTGAGGGCAGCACCGAGGATTTTTTCAATGGTAGCTGGGATATGGCCACTAGCGATTTCAAAGTAGGAGCGATCAGCTTTTTTCTGGGTGAAATCTGCTGGCAAGATGCCTTGTCGAATCTGGCTAGCTAAGGTGACGATAGTTGATTCTTCACTCTGACGGTAAATCCGTTCCAAACGAGTCTGAGGAATCAGGGGTATCTGGAGCAGGTCAGCCAGGACTTGTCCGGGACTAACAGAAGGTAGCTGGTCGCTATCGCCCACGATGAGTATTTTACTGTTAGAAGAGATGTTGGAGAAGAGTTGGTTAGCTAGCCAAGTATCCACCATGGAAAACTCATCTACAATGATAAAATCGGCATCCAGATAATCTTCCAGATGGCTGGTATCATCATCACCCGTCATTCCCAAATGGCGGTGGATGGTCGCGCTAGGCAAACCTGTCAATTCATTCATGCGCCGAGCCGCTCGACCAGTTGGAGCTGCTAGAAGAATCGGCAGACTGCTTTTCTTCCTGAGATCAAGCCCTTCTAAGAGGGCATAAACAGCGATAATCCCATTGATAACAGTCGTCTTACCAGTACCAGGTCCACCTGTTAGGATAAAGACCTTGTTCTGGATAGCATCACAGATAGCTTGCTTTTGGATACTATCGTATTGGATACCCAGTTCTTTCTCGACGCTAGCGATATGCTTTTGAATGGTTTCCAAATCATGACTCTTTTGTTTTCCTTTTTCAAGGATACGAACCAAGTGACTGCGGATGCCTTCTTCAGCGAAAAAGAGGCTATTATCAAAGATTTTGGTATCAATCTGCTGAACCTTGTCTTCTTCAATCAAATGAGATAATTCCTGAGCTACTTGGCTGGGATCGAGTTCCACGGGACGGGAAGACTCGAGGAGAGTCAGGGTCTGTTCCAGCAAATCTCGGGCTTCCATATAGGTATTGCCCGTATCCATACATCCCTGAAAAAGACTGTGGACAAGGCCAGCACGGAAACGTTCAGGGGCTTGACTTTCGATGCCTAGTTCGGCGGCTAATTGGTCAGCAATGGTAAAGCCCAATCCCTTGATATCCTCAACCAACTGGTAGGGATAGTTTTCGACAATATCCAGCGTTTCTTCCTTGTAAAAGTTTTGAATCTGAAAGGCTAGTTTATTGGGAATGCCGTAGTTAGCTAGTTTTGCCAAGACCATCTCTGTTCCGTAGTTGAGACGGAGGGTGGAAACAAAAGCCTCACGGTTTTTGGCAGAGAGTCCTGCAATACTTTCCAGCTTTTCAGGATGTTCCAGAATTTCGTCAATGGTATTTTCACCATAGCTATCAACGATTTTTTGGGCCGTTTTGAGACCAATTCCTTTGAAATGGCTACTAGAAAAGTACTTGACTAGCCCATTTTTAGTTGGTTTTGCCCGCTCATAACGGCTGATCTGAAGCTGTTCTCCATACTTGGAGTGCTGAATGATTTGCCCCCAAAAAGTATAGTCTTCACCCTCAATTACATCAGCCATGGTTCCTGTAACGATGATTTCAAAATCGTCAAAGTCCTCCGCGTCCGTATCTTCGATATCTAGGAGGAGAATGCGATAAAAATTACTGGGATTTTCAAAAATAATCCGTTCAATGGTGCCTGAAAAATAAACTTCCATAGGTTTCCTTTACATGAGTTCGTGAGAGTTGGACCCTTAGCTTCTTTCAACAAGCTAGGAGACTAAAAGTCCTTCTTCTCGCAATAGAAAAAGAGACTGAGACTTAGCATTCTCGGCCTCTTCCTTATCTTAAAAAGTTCCGATACGGTTAAGTGGCCAGAAACGGAATTTTGCTTCGCCTTTGATTTCGCTAGCCTTGAAGGTACCAACATGGCGGCTGTCGCTAGAGACTAGACGATCGTCACCAAGAAGAAGGTACTCGCCTTGAGGGACAGTAAAGCTGAAGCTGGTATTGGAATTGACATCGACCGTAAAGGCTTGTGCTTTTTGAGCAAGTTCTCTAAAGTAGACTCCTTTGTTTCCTTCAAATCCTTTGCCAGTATAGGTATTTTGCAACTTTTCTGTTTTGAACAAGTTGAGGTATTCAGCTAGGTAGGGTTCATCCGTTTCTTTATCGTTGATAAAGAGTTTGTCATTTTCGTAGCGGATGGTATCTCCAGGCATACCGATGACCCTTTTGACAATGTCTTTATTTCCTTCTTCCTCATGCGCAACTACAATGTCGAAGCGGTCAATTGGGAGGTGTTTAACAACGAAGAGAACTTCTCCGTCAGCTAGGGTAGGGTCCATCGAGTGTCCTTCTACACGGACATTGCTCCAAAGAAAGATACGGCTAAGACCGACCAGTGCGATAATCAGGAAGAAAACTCCCCATTCTTTTAGAAATGTTTTAAACAAATTCATAATTTACCTTTCTAGAAGTGTTTTGGCTTTTTCAGTGTTTTTAAAATGCAGTTTGGCGCAGAAATGAAGTCCCTTCATACCATAGGCTTGAAGGATTTTGCTTGCAACCTTATCAGATGCAGTTCCAGCGCCACTTGGCAGTTGGTAGCCCAGTTCTCGTCCAAGATTTTCCAAGTTTTCGAGGAAGAGATCACGCGCAATGATGGAGCTAACTGCAACAGCCAGGTATTTTCCCTCGGCTTTTTCTTCTAAGCTAATTTTGTTTGGAAAACGGTTGGCTTCTTGCGCCAAGTACTTGTCATAGTTTTTAGGGCTTGTAAAAGCATCAATCACGATTTTTTCTGGCTGGACTCCTTTTTGAAGCAGGAGAAAGATAGCCTGATTGTGAAGGGCAACCTTTACAGAAACAGCATTGTAACGCTCTCCGATAACTTCGTTGTACTTGCTCGGTGAAAGGAGGAGCGCTTGGTGCTGGATTTTTTCCTTGAGGATAGGGGCAATCTGACGAATCTTTTGGTCTGTCAGAGTCTTGGAATCCCCCACACCGAGTTTTCGCAAGAAGTCGTGCTGGTCAGGTGTCACGAAGGAAGCCACAACAGCCAGCCCACCAAAGTAGGAACCATTTCCCACCTCATCAGTCCCAATCATAGGGAAATCTTGTCCACTGGTTTCCTCTACAACTTGATAGCCAAAGAAACTGGCGTACTGCTCAGCAGCTTCGCCCTGAAGGAGGACTTTTCCAGAAGTATAGATGGAAACCGTTGCCTGAGGCAGTCTCAAAAAATAGCGAATATAAGGATTTTTACTAGGACTGAGAGCCTTCTGATACTGACTTAAAAAGCTCTGAATTTCCTGTTCACTTGGTGTGAGTGTGATACTTGCCATAGTCTCTATTGTACCACAAAAGCAGGAGAATTGGTAAAAACTGACAAAGTTAGCGAAATTTGGTATAATATCGTGAGGTGAATTTTATGGCAAATCTAAATCGATATAAGTTTACATTCGGGAAAAAGACATTAACCTTAACAACCGAGCATGACAACCTCTTTATGGAGGAAATTGCCAAGGTTGCGACTGAGAAATACCAAGCAATTAAAGAACAAATGCCTGGGGCGGATGATGAAACCATTGCGCTTCTTTTGGCGGTCAATTGTCTGTCTACACAACTCAACCGTGAGATTGAATTTGATGACAAGGAGCAAGAGTTGTTAGAACTCCGCCACAAGTTGATTGCTGTCAAACAAGAACAGAGCAAGATTGAGGATTCCCTATGATTTCAATCCTACTCTTATTGGTTCTGGCTTGGGGCTTTTACATCGGCTACCGTAGAGGTTTGGTCCTGCAAGTTTATTATTTCCTCGTGGCAGTGATTTCAGCCTTTGTTGCGGGACAGTTTTATAAATCATTGGGAGATCACTTCCACTTACTTGTCCCTTATGCCAATCCTCAGGAAGGACAGGGCACCTTTTTCTTCCCTTCAGACCAGCTTTTTCATCTAGACAAGGTCTTTTATGCAGGTCTAGCCTATCTTCTAGTTTTTGGGATTTGCTACACTATCGGACGTTTTATCGGTTTGTTCCTGCACTTGATTCCAACTAAAAAGCTTGATGTCAAATGGTTGCGTATCGGATCAGGCCTTTTGTCTCTATTGGTAACCTTATTTGTCTTGCAAATGGCTCTGACCATCCTTGCAACAGTGCCTCTGGCAGTCATTCAAAATTCACTCGAAAAAAGTATAGTAGCCAAACACATCATCCAAAGTGTCCCTTTTACGACAAACCTTATCAAACAACTCTGGGTGACAAATTTAATCGGATAAAAAGGGCGGGATTTTTCCTAGCCCTTTGTTTACAGATTGGACGACTAAGTCAAAACCCCTAGTTGCTATAATCTTGTAAACCAGCATATAAGGAAAAAATATGAATACAAAAATACTAGAAACCTTAGAATTTAATAAAATCAAAGCCTTGTTTGAACCGCATCTCTTGACAGAACAAGGTCTAGAGGAGCTAAAAGGCTTGGTTCCAACTGCCAAGGTGGATAAGATCAAACAAGCCTTTACAGAGATGGAGGAAATGCAAGCCCTTTTTGTGGAGCAACCCCACTTTACCATCCTAGCGACACGTGAGATTTCAGCTGTCTGCAAGCGTCTGGAGATGGGGGCGGATCTCAATATTGAGGAGTTCCTGCTCCTCAAACGAGTCTTGTTTGCTAGCAGAGAGTTGCAAAGTTTTTATGCCAATCTTGAAAATGTACGCTTGGAGCAGTTGGCGAGATGGTTTGAAAAACTGCATGAGTTCCCACACTTGCAAGGGAGTCTTCAATCTCTAAATGATGCAGGATTTATCGAAAATTTCGCCAGTGAAGAGCTAGCACGCATCCGTCGGAAAATCCATGATAGCGAGAGTCAAGTTCGAGATGTCTTGCAAGACTTACTCAAGCAAAAAGCGCAGATGTTGACGGAAGGCATAATCGCTAGCCGAAATGGCCGTCAAGTCTTACCAGTCAAGAACACCTATCGCAATAAGATTGCAGGTGTTGTCCATGACATCTCTGCTAGTGGTAATACGGTTTATATCGAGCCACGTGAGGTGGTCAAGCTGAGCGAAGAAATCGCTAGTCTGCGAGCTGATGAACGCTATGAGATGATTCGCATCCTGCAGGAACTATCGGAACGGGTTCGTCCTCATGCTGCTGAGATTGCTAATGACGCTTGGATTATCGGCCATCTGGATCTGATTCGTGCCAAGGTGCGTTTCATCCAAGAAAGACAAGCAGTTGTTCCTCAACTTTCAGAGAACCAAGAGATTCAACTCCTTCATGTTCGCCATCCTTTGGTCAAAAATGCTGTCGCGAACGATGTACACTTTGGTAAGGAATTAACGGCCATTGTCATTACAGGTCCCAATACAGGTGGGAAGACCATCATGCTCAAAACCCTGGGCTTGACTCAACTTATGGCCCAATCTGGCTTGCCAATCTTAGCTGATAAAGGAAGCCGTGTCGGTATTTTCGAAGAAATCTTTGCCGATATCGGGGATGAGCAGTCTATCGAACAAAGTTTGTCTACCTTCTCCAGCCACATGACCAATATCGTAGATATTCTTGGCAAGGTCAATCAGCACTCGCTCTTATTGCTAGATGAGCTCGGGGCTGGTACCGATCCACAGGAAGGAGCAGCCCTTGCTATGGCTATTCTGGAGGATCTTCGTCTGCGTCAGGTCAAGACCATGGCGACGACCCACTATCCAGAGCTCAAGGCCTACGGTATCGAAACAGCCTTTGTGCAAAATGCCAGCATGGAGTTTGATACAGCAAGTCTGCGTCCGACCTATCGCTTTATGCAGGGAGTTCCTGGCCGAAGCAATGCCTTTGAAATTGCCAAACGCCTGGGCTTGTCAGATGTCATCGTAGGAGATGCCAGCCAGCAGGTTAATCAAGATAATGATGTCAACCGTATCATTGAGCAATTAGAAGAGCAAACGCTTGAAAGTCGCAAACGCTTGGACAATATTCGTGAGGTGGAGCAAGAAAACCTCAAGATGAACCGAGCACTCAAAAAGCTCTATAATGAACTCAATCGCGAGAAGGAAACTGAGCTCAACAAGGCGCGTGAACAGGCTGCCGAGATTGTGGAACTTGCTCTAAATGAGAGTGACCAGATTCTCAAGAATCTTCACAGCAAGTCTCAACTCAAACCCCACGAAATCATTGAGGCCAAGGCTGAGCTGAAAAAACTGGCCCCTGAAAAAGTCTACTTGTCTAAAAACAAGGTCCTTCAAAAAGCCAAGAAAAAACGAGCTCCAAAGGTGGGAGATGACATTGTGGTCCTCAGTTATGGTCAGCGTGGAACCTTGACCAATCAACTTAAGGACGGCCGTTGGGAAGCCCAAGTCGGTTTGATCAAGATGACCTTGGAAGAGAAAGAATTTGACCTTGTTCAGGCCCAGCAAGAAGCCCTAGTCAAGAAAAAACAAGTCAATGTCGTCAAACGTGCATCTGGTCGTGGCCCACAAGCGAGACTGGATCTTCGTGGCAAACGGTACGAAGAGGCCATGAATGAGCTGGACGCCTTTATCGACCAAGCCCTGCTCAATAACATGGCGCAAGTCGACATCATCCACGGTATCGGTACGGGAGTCATCCGTGAGGGCGTCACCAAATACCTGCAAAGAAACAAGCATGTCAAGAGTTTCGGCTATGCTCCACAAAATGCTGGAGGCAGTGGCGCCACCATTGTAACCTTTAAAGGATAGAGAGAAGAAGGATTCACTCTTTCTGAAAAAAGAAGTGAAAAGTCAAAAAATTTCATAGAATATATTGACAAGGGCTAACTTTTCTTGTAAAATAATAAAAAATTAAATACCAACACCGAATGAAGTTTAATAGAAGTGGAGAAAGGTTTGTTTTCCATGACTGTAAATGGACGGAACTCTGGAGAGACCGTAAAGGCACCGAAGGGGCAAGGCAGGTAACTGCTCAAACTCTCAGGTAAAAGGACAGAGCTAGGATAGACCGCTTTTTGGCATTTATCTAAGCATTCCAGAGTACATGTATCTTGCATGTGCTCTTTCTTTTGGGGTTGAACGATAGGAGAAGGACATGTTAGAATTGCTTAAAGCGCTTGATGCTTTTGCTTGGGGGCCTCCCCTCTTGATCTTATTGGTCGGAACGGGTATCTATTTGACCATCCGACTGGGCCTTTTGCAGGTTACTCGTCTCCCTAAGGCCTTTCAGTTGATCTTTACCAAGGACAAGGGGCACGGCGATGTGTCGAGCTTTGCTGCTCTCTGTACGGCTCTAGCAGCCACAGTTGGTACGGGAAATATCATCGGGGTAGCGACAGCCATTAAGGTTGGAGGACCAGGGGCCCTCTTTTGGATGTGGATGGCGGCCTTCTTTGGGATGGCGACCAAATATGCCGAAGGCTTGCTTGCTATCAAATACCGTACTAAGGATGCAAATGGAGCTGTAGCTGGAGGACCCATGCATTACATCCTTTTGGGGATGGGAGAAAAGTGGCGTCCACTTGCTATCTTCTTTGCCCTAGCGGGTGTATTGGTAGCCCTTCTAGGGATTGGTACCTTTACCCAAGTCAATTCGATTACAGAATCCATTCAAAATACAGCCCAAGTTGATCCAGCAATCACAGCTCTGATTTTATCCATTTTTGTAGGGATTGCCGTTTTTGGTGGCCTCAAATCCATATCAAAAGTTTCGACAGCAGTGGTTCCTTTTATGGCTATTGTCTATATTTTAGGGACTCTTACAGTTATTCTCTTTAATATCGAGAAAATCCCAGCCACACTTGCCCTCATCTTTACTTCAGCCTTTAGTCCAACTGCTGCGGTAGGTGGTTTTGCAGGTGCCAGTATTCGGATGGCTATCCAGAATGGTGTGGCGCGAGGAGTCTTTTCGAACGAATCTGGTCTTGGTTCTGCTCCCATTGCAGCGGCTGCAGCTAAGACTAATGAGCCTGTCGAGCAAGGCTTGATTTCCATGACAGGAACCTTTATTGATACTTTGATTATCTGTACTCTGACAGGTCTGACAATCTTGGTAACTGGTGTTTGGAGTGGTGATTTGAATGGAGTTGCCTTGACCCAGTCAGCCTTTTCAACAGTTTTTTCACACTTTGGACCTGCTCTTTTGACCATCTTCCTTGTGCTCTTTGCCTTTACGACGATCCTCGGATGGAACTATTACGGAGAGCGCTGTTTTGAGTTTCTCTTTGGTGTTCGTTTTATCTGGCTCTATCGTGTAGTCTTTGTAGTCATGGTCTTGTTGGGAGGATTTATCGAGTTGGATATGGTTTGGATTATCGCAGATATCGTCAACGCCTTGATGGCTCTGCCAAACTTGATTGCCCTCTTGGTCTTGTCGCCAGTCGTCATTGCTGAGACTAAAAAGTATTTTAAACACTAACCCAATCACACTTTTAGTGTGATTTTTTCATTTCATAGACATTTCCTATCAAGGCGATTGAAAATATATATTATCCAAGGGGGAAATTCTATGATAGACTAAATGACAATAAAATGAAAAGAGGTTTCTTATGACAACATTTACCATCCACACAGTAGAATCAGCACCAGCAGAAGTGAAAGAAGTTCTTGAAACAGTACAAAAAGATAACAATGGCTATATTCCCAACCTAATCGGTCTCTTGGCTAACGCTCCTACCGCGCTTGAAGCCTACCGAACTGTCGGAGCCATCAACCGTCGCAATAGCTTAACACCAGTAGAGCGTGAAGTAGTGCAAATCACGGCAGCCGTAACCAATGGTTGCGCTTTCTGCGTGGCTGGACATACTGCCTTTTCAATCAAACAAATCCAGATGAATGATGATCTTCTCCAAGCCCTTCGCAACCGCACTCCGATTGAAACAGATCCAAAACTAGATACTCTAGCTAAGTTTACCTTGGCGGTCATCAATACCAAAGGGCGTGTAGGAGATGAAGCCTTGGCTGAATTTTTGCAAGCTGGTTACACGCAACAAAATGCCTTGGACGTGGTTCTCGGTGTTAGTCTTGCCAGCCTCTGCAACTATGCCAACAATCTAGCCAATACGCCTATTAACCCAGAATTACAACCGTATGCCTAGTTCGAATCAGAAAGAAAAAATGAAGACTGAGCAATCCAGTCTTCATTTTTCTATGCTATTTTAAGCGCTTTTATGCTATACTAATAATAACATGATTATTGGAGGCTCGGATGAAAAAGCTACCCTTAGTATTCTCTGGCTGTTTATTAGGTTTAGCAGGTGCAGGAAATCTGATTGCAGATACTTTGCCTGTTCTGTCGCATTTATTGAGCCTGACTGGTCTAGTGTTGTGGCTTTTCTTTCTGATTCTCCATCTTTTTAATTGGGAAGAAACCAAGCAAGAATTGACCAAGCCCCCTCTTTTATCTGGGATGGCCACTTTTCCTATGGCTGGGATGATTTTATCGACCTATGTTTTTCGCGTATTCCCTGCTCTTTCTTTGCTAGCACAAGGAATCTGGTGGTTTTCCTTTCTCTTGGATTTGGCGTTGATTGCTACTTTTACCATCAAATTTGCCTGTCCGGGTCGGAGGGTCAATGCGACTCCAAGTTGGACGGTACTCTATGTGGGAATAGCAGTAGCAGCCTTGACCTATCCTCTGGTAGGCATTATTGAGATTGCCTATGCGACCTTGAGTTTTGGTTTTGTCTTGACCTTCTATCTCTATCCGCTTATTTATAGCGATTTAAAGAAAGATCCACTCCCAGTGGCCTTGCTTGGACAGGAAGGAATCTACTGTGCTCCCTTTTCCCTACTCTTAGCTTCTCTAGTTCGAGTTGGAGGAGCAGGCCTACCGACTTGGCTCTTGATTGTCATGATTTTGGCATCTCAGTCCTTCTTTTTCTTTGTTTTAACTCGCCTGCCCAATATTTTAAAACAAGGCTTTCAACCAGCCTTCTCAGCCCTCACCTTCCCAACCATTATCACAGCTACTTCGCTCAAGATGGCTCAGGGGATCTTGAAACTTCCATTTCTGGATTATCTGGTGTTTGCTGAAACTGTTATATGCCTCACTATTTTATTCTTTGTCTTGGTTGGTTATCTGATTTGGTTACGAAAAAAGGTCTAGCTAGAAATAGCTAGGCCTTTTTTTATGGTTTGATAACTTCAGCTCCACCCATATATGGACGAAGTGCTTCTGGAATGGTTACAGAACCATCTTCATTTTGATAGTTTTCAAGAATGGCAGCCACTGTACGTCCAACTGCAAGTCCAGAACCGTTCAAGGTGTGAAGGAGTTTCACCTTGCCATCGGCTTCATCACGGTAACGGATTTGGGCACGACGGGCTTGGAAATCTTCTGTATTTGAACAACTTGAGATTTCACGATAGGTATTTTGGGCGGGAATCCAAACTTCCAAGTCATAAGTCTTGGCAGCTGAGAAGCCCATATCTCCAGTAGAGAGCGCAACGACACGGTATGGAAGGTTGAGTTTTTGAAGAATATTTTCAGCGTTTGCTGTCATTTTTTCCAATTCTTCGTATGATTCTTCTGGTTTGGCAAATTTGACCATTTCAACCTTGTGGAATTGGTGCAGACGAATCAAACCACGTGTATCACGACCAGCAGAACCAGCCTCAGAACGGAATGATGGACTCATAGCGGTAAAGTAGATTGGTAGGTCTTTACCGTCAAGGATTTCATCACGGTAGTAGTTTGTCAGAGGCACTTCAGCCGTAGGAATAAGGACATAATTAGTGTCTTTCAATTCAAAAGTATCTTCCTTGAATTTTGGATATTGACCAGTACCAAACATTGAGTCATGGTTAACCATGTATGGTGTGATGACTTCAGTATAGCCCTCTTTTCCATGCTCGTCCAACATAAAGTTGTAGATAGCACGTTCCAAACGAGCCCCAAGTCCTTTATAGAAGAGGAAGCGAGCACCAGTAACTTTTGCTCCACGTTCCCAGTCAAGGATACCCAAGTCTTCACCAAGATCCCAGTGAGCTTTTGGTTCAAAGTCAAACTCGCGCGGAGTTCCCCAACGGCGAACTTCCACATTATCGTCCTCATCAGCTCCAACAGGAACGCTGTCAGCTGGGATGTTTGGAAGAGTCGTGGTAAATTCTGTCAATTTAGCATCGATTTCCCCCAATTCAGCATCCAAGGCTTTGACTTCAGCAGATAGGGTTTGCATAGCAGCAATCTTGTCATCGGCATTTTCCTTGTTGCGCTTGGCTTGGGCAATCTCAGCAGAAACAGTGTTACGTTCTGCTTTTAGAGTTTCAACCTTGACCAAGATGTCACGACGTTTAGCATCGATTTCTTTCATCTCATTTAAGATAGCAGCATCTACACCACGTGTAGCTAATTTTTCAGCGACAGCATCAAAATCTGTACGAATACGTTTAATATCTAACATAAGAACTCCTTTATGAAAAAAAGCACACCTGACAAAGTGTTGGAGTGGCAGGGCCACGGTTCCATCCAACTTCACAGGTGTGCACTTGATTCTGTATTTAATTGTGAACAACGGTAGAATTTCACCTATCCCTCCTATCTGCTCGCAACACCCGCAGACTTTCTGAAAGAAGAGGATAACCTACTTATCCGTTGCTATGATTATACTAAAGTTTCTACTTTTTTGCAAATAGATTTTTAAGTTTTTGTCCAATGGTCTGGAGTAGAGTCGGAAGTTTCACGACCTTGTCGTTTCCTAATTTTTCCCGAGCGATTTTGAGGATAGCTCCAGAGTCTTTTGAAGCAAAGAGAAATTTTCCTTGATCAGTGAAGACTTCAAAGTGGCGGCTGATCTTGCGACCACTTACGTTGGCTCCGATTTGCTGAATGCTGGACCAGGGGATTTGGATATATTGTTCGACATTGACATCAGGATAAAACTCTAAGGCTTGATCCCCAACTAGAAATTTTCCAACTTTTCCAGAGATAGAGAGGTAAGATGTCCCAGTAGTTTGGAGGTCAATGACTTGATTGAGTGATTGGGCCATGATTAGTCTTCCTTACTTTCATCGAAAAAGGCATGATAGAGAGCCTTGATAGCGGCCTTCTCTTGCTCTTTATTGACAACAAACATGATGGAAACTTCGCTTGAACCTTGTGACATCATCTGGATGTTGATTTTATTCTCAGACAAAGCCCGTGTTGCAGTAGCAGTTACCCCGATATGACTCTTCATCTTTTCTCCAACAATCATAATGATGGAAAGGTCATGTTCGATTTCAGCATGGTCCACCTCAGCCTTTTGAACGAGTTGACGTAGAATTTCTTCTTCTTTGATAGGAGTCAATTCGCGGGAGCGGAGGATGATTGAAAGATCGTCGATACCTGTAGGCATGTGTTCCCAACCGATATTGAGATCCTCAAGGATTTGCAGAACCTTGCGACCAAACCCGACTTCACGGTTCATGAGGTATTTTGACATGTTGATGCTGACGAATCCTGAGTCACCTGCAATCCCTACTACTGGGAATTTATCACTACTGTGTTCTAAAACAATGCGTGTTCCTGGGTGGTCAGGGTTGTTGGTATTCTTGATGACAAGAGGAATTTTTCCTCGGTAGGCAGGAAGAAGGGCTTCGTCATGAAGAACTGAAAATCCAGCGTAAGCCAACTCACGCATTTCACGGTAGGTTAATTCAGGAATGGAGTGTGGTTGGTGGATAATACCAGGATGGGCAGCAAAGATACCATCTACGTCTGTAAAGTTCTCATAGAGATCAGCCTTAACACCTGCTGCAATGATAGAACCTGTAATATCTGAGCCTCCACGTGAAAAAGTACAGATTTGATTTTCCTTAGTCACACCAAAGAAACCAGGGATGACAAGGACTTCGTTGCTATCAGCCAAGCCTTCAATCTTGTCATAACTAGATGGAATGATGCGTGCGTTTCCTGGTTCACTTGTGACAACAATTCCAGCTTCTCTTGGGTGAACATAGCGTGCATCGATACCGTTTTGGTTAAAGTAGGCTGCAATGAGTTTGGCATTGTTATTTTCTCCAGCCGCTAGGAAGGTATCATAGAGAAATTCATTGTCCTCTATAGGAAGAGTTGCCAAGGCCCGAATGCTTTTAGAGATTTTTTCTAAAACAGCAGGTTTTAACCCAAGTTCACTAACCATAGCGGCATAACGGTCAATGATCCAGCTTTGGCTAGCACTGATGTCATTTCCAGCCACATAGTCACGATAGTATTTGATCAAGGCATCAGTTACCTTGGTATCTTCAGCATTGCGTTTGCCGGGTGCAGAAACGACTACAAAACGGCGTTCTTTATCACTTTTAACGATATTTAAGACTTTTTCTAACTGACCAGCAGAGGCAAGCGAGCTTCCGCCAAATTTTACAACCTTCATAAGGACTCCTCAAGTAAGTATTTTATACGATTATAGCAGAAAGAGGGGCATTTTTCAATGAAGAAAATAACTTCCTATTATAATAGAAGAAAACACTAACTTATTCTGAAAAGCGATAACGATTTAAAAGTAAGAGTGTCAAATTTTACTCACACTCATAAATGATGGGTAAATAATCAGCTGAGACACTTTCCTTTAGTTTTTCCTTGCCTCTTTATCCAAAAAAAGGTATACTTTGATAATAAAACAATTTTATTGCCTTATAAAAGAAAAGGAGAAGCTATGAATCATATCTTATATCAGATCGTAGATGATCTGGCTATCATTACTTTGAATCGTCCCGAAGTGGCAAATGGTTTCCATATCCCAATGTGTGAGGAGATTTTAGAAGCTTTGACTCTAGCAGAGCAGGATCAAGCTGTGCAGTTCATCTTGATTAATGCTAATGGGAAGGTTTTTTCAGTTGGGGGAGACTTGGTTGAGATGAAACGAGCAGTAGACGAAGATGATATCCCTTCTTTGAATAAGATTGCAGAATTAGTCAATACAATTTCTTTTAAAATCAAGCAAATTCCAAAACCTGTTTTGATGGAGGTAGATGGAGCGGTTGCTGGTGCTGCAGCAAATATGGCAGTAGCAGTTGATTTCTGTTTAGCGACTGACAAGGCAAAATTCATTCAAGCCTTTGTCGGAGTTGGATTGGCGCCAGACGCTGGTGGGATTCATCTCTTGAGTCGTAGTATCGGGGTAACACGGGCTGCACAACTTGCCATGACAGGTGAAGCTTTGACTGCTGAAAAAGCGCTAGAATGGGGCGTGGTATACCGTGTTTGTGAAGTTGACAAATTAGAAAAAACAAGAGAACAGGTTCTGAAAAAATTAAGAAGAGGTTCAGCAAACTCATACGCAGCGATTAAAAAGTTAGTTTGGGAAAGTCAATTCAAGGATTGGCAGAATTATGCCGAATTAGAATTGAAACTACAAGAATCGTTATCTCTAACTGAAGATTTCAAAGAAGGGGTTCGAGCGCATTCTGAAAGAAGAAGACCAAAATTTACAGGAATGTGAAAAAATACTTGCACAATTTTTTGAAGTTTGTTATACTTCTTTTATCAAATGTTTTGATTGTAAAAGTTTTTTGAGGGGGAGGGAAACGATTTGGACTACCAACAAGTAAATGATTATCTAACATCTATTTTTAATAACGTCCTTGTGATTGAGGAGGTTAGCTTACGAGGTAGTCGATTCAAAGACATCTCCATCAAAGAAATGCACACGATCGATGTGATTGGGAAGTTCCCGGAGGCAACGCCAAGTAAGGTTTCCAAAGAACTGATGGTAACTCTTGGAACAGTGACGACGAGTTTGAATAACCTGGAGAGAAAAGGTTATATTGAGCGTATTCGTTCTGACCAAGACCGTCGAGTGGTCTATCTGCATTTGACAAAGCAAGGTCGTTTGGTTCACCGCCTTCATAAACGATTCCACAAGGCTATGGTCGAAAAAATCATCGATGGCATGAGCCCTGAGGAAAAAGAAGTCATGGGCAGAGGTTTAACGAACCTTTATCAATTTTTGGAGGATTTGAAATAATGGCTTTTGCAAAAATAAGCCAGGTTGCTCATTATGTTCCAGAGCAAGTGGTCACTAATCATGACTTAGCCCAAATCATGGACACAAGCGATGAGTGGATTTCAAGTCGGACAGGAATTAAACAGAGACATATCTCAAAATCAGAGTCTACAAGTGACTTGGCGACAGAAGTTGCTAAGAGCTTGCTGGCTAAAGGGAGCTTAACAGCGGATCAGATTGATTTTATCATTGTAGCGACGATTACCCCAGACTCGATGATGCCTTCCACAGCAGCTCGAGTTCAGGCAAATATCGGAGCGCATAGAGCTTTCGCCTTTGATCTGACAGCAGCTTGCAGTGGCTTTGTATTCGCTCTCTCAACTGCAGAAAAGTTTTTAAGTTCTGGACAGTTCAAAAAAGGGATTGTTATCGGGGCTGAAACCTTATCCAAGGCAGTTGATTGGTCAGATCGTTCAACAGCTGTTCTCTTTGGGGATGGAGCTGGTGGGGTTCTCTTGGAAGCGAGCGAAACACGGCACTTCCTTGTGGAAAGTCTCTATACAGATGGCTCTCGGAGCGAGTGTTTGACCTATGGTCAAACGGCTTTGGCTTCTCCTTTCTCGGATCAAGAAGCAGTTCCTGCTTTTTTGAAAATGGATGGACGAGCAGTTTTTGATTTTGCAAATCGTGATGTTGCTAAATCGATCAAAGGAACCATTGAAAATGGTCCAATCGCAGCATCGGAATTGGATTATCTCTTGCTTCATCAGGCAAATATCCGCATTTTGGATAAGATGGCTAAGAAGATCGGCGTAGACCGAGACAAGCTTCCTGCCAATATGATGGAGTATGGAAATACCAGTGCAGCAAGTATCCCGATTTTACTCTCAGAGTGTGTGGAGAATGGCAAGATTCGTTTAGATGGTAGCCAGACGATTCTCCTATCAGGCTTCGGTGGAGGTTTGACATGGGGCACACTCATTCTTACAATCTAGGTAATCATGTGGTAAACACATAGTTATAAATTTTTTATATTTTAAAGGAGTCCTATCATGGCAGTATTTGAAAAAGTACAAGAAATTATCGTTGAAGAACTTGGGAAAGACGCATCAGAAGTAACACTTGAATCTACTTTTGATGATTTGGATGCAGATTCATTGGACTTGTTCCAAGTAATCTCTGAAATCGAAGATGCTTTCGATATCCAAATCGAAGCAGAAGATAACTTGAAAACAGTTGGTGACTTGGTTGCCTACGTTGAAGAGCAAACAAAATAATTAACATATTACTAGAAGGAGTAGGGGAAACCCACTCCCTCTTGTTTAGGTAATAGTTTGAAACTCAAATGATAAACTCGTCGAACTATTACGTAAGCAAGGAATGATGGAGGCACTATGAAAACACGTATTACAGAATTATTGAACATTGATTATCCTATTTTTCAAGGAGGAATGGCCTGGGTTGCTGATGGTGACTTGGCTGGTGCAGTATCAAAAGCTGGTGGTCTAGGGATTATCGGTGGTGGGAATGCACCTAAAGAGGTCGTAAAGGCTAATATCGATAAAATCAAATCACTTACGGACAAACCTTTTGGTGTCAACATCATGCTCTTGTCACCTTTTGTAGAAGACATCGTTGATCTCGTGATTGAAGAAGGGGTCAAGGTTGTTACAACTGGTGCAGGAAATCCAAGTAAATACATGACTCGTTTCCATGATGCAGGAATTACAGTTATTCCCGTTGTTCCAAGTGTTGCTTTGGCAAAACGCATGGAAAAAATTGGTGCAGATGCGGTTATTGCAGAGGGAATGGAAGCCGGTGGGCATATTGGTAAATTGACGACGATGACCTTGGTTCGCCAAGTTGCTGCAGCTGTTTCAATTCCAGTTATCGCAGCTGGAGGAATTGCGGACGGTGAAGGTGTCGCTGCAGGCTTTATGCTTGGAGCTGAGGCTGTTCAGGTTGGTACGCGTTTCGTAGTAGCTAAGGAATCTAACGCCCATCCAAAATACAAGGAAAAAATCTTAAAAGCGCGTGATATTGATACGACTATTTCAGCTCAACACTTTGGACATGCTGTTCGTGCCATTAAAAACCAATTGACACGTGACTTTGAGCAGGCTGAAAAAGATGCCTTTAAACAAGAAAATCCAGATTTAGAAATCTTTGAACAAATGGGAGCTGGTGCTCTTGCTAAAGCCGTTGTTCATGGAGATGTAGAAGGTGGATCTGTCATGGCAGGTCAGATCGCTGGTTTGGTTTCTAAAGAGGAAACTGTCGAAGAAATCCTAAAAGATCTATACTATGGCGCAGCCAAAAAAATTCAAGAAGAAGCCTCTCGTTGGGCAGGAGTTGTAAGAAATGACTAAAACAGCCTTTCTATTTGCAGGTCAAGGTGCTCAGTATCTAGGAATGGGGCGTGATCTCTATGATCGCTATCCTATCGTCAAGGAAACAATTGACCAAGCCAGTCAGGTTTTGGGTTATGATCTTCGTGACTTGATTGATAAGGAAGAAACCAAGTTAAACCAGACTCGCTATACGCAGCCAGCTATTTTAGCGACTTCGGTTGCTATTTACCGACTATTGAAAGAAAAGGGTTATCAGCCAGATATGGTAGCAGGATTGTCTCTTGGGGAATATTCTGCTCTTGTAGCAAGTGGGGCCTTGGACTTTGAGGATGCAGTTGCCTTGGTTGCTAAGCGCGGTGCTTATATGGAAGAGGCTGCACCTGCAGGCTCTGGGAAGATGGTTGCGGTTCTCAATACTCCAGTTGAAGTGATTGAGGAAGCTTGTGAAACAGCCTCTAAAGTTGGAGTAGTGACTCCAGCTAACTACAACACCCCAAGCCAAATCGTTATCGGTGGCGAGGTGGCTGCGGTTGACCGCGCAGTTGAACTCTTGCAGGAAGCAGGAGCAAAACGATTGATTCCTTTAAATGTATCTGGTCCCTTCCATACAGCACTTTTAGAGCCAGCTAGTCAGCAACTAGCTGAAGCTCTTGAGGGAGTGAGTTTCGCTGATTTCACTTGCCCACTAGTTGGCAATACGGAAGCTGCTGTTATGGAAAAAGGTCGAATCCAAGAGCTTTTGACGCGTCAGGTCAAAGAACCTGTTCGTTTTTATGAAAGTATTGCTGTGATGCAGGATGCTGGGGTAACCAACTTTATTGAAATTGGTCCTGGTAAGGTCCTATCAGGCTTTGTCAAAAAAATCGATAAAACAGCTAAGCTAGCTAACGTTGAAGACCAAGCAAGCTTGGATGCTTTGTTAGAAAACTAATGATCCCTTCTCCCACAAAATACAACAGGAAATAGGAGAGATAGAATGCAACTTACAAACAAAAATGTCTTTGTAACAGGTTCAAGCCGTGGTATCGGACTTGCCATTGCTCACAAATTTGCCCAACTAGGCGCTAATGTAGTTTTGAATAGTCGCGGAGCAATCTCAGAAGAATTGCTGGCTGAGTTTTCAAACTACGGCGTCAAAGTAGTACCGATATCAGGTGATGTTTCAGACTTTGCAGATGCCAAGCGTATGGTAGATCAAGCGATTGCGGAACTCGGTTCTGTCGATGTCTTGGTCAACAATGCTGGGATCACTCAAGATACGCTTATGCTCAAGATGACCGAAGAAGACTTTGAAAAAGTGATTAAAATCAACTTGACAGGTACCTTCAACATGACGCAAGCAGTCTTGAAACAGATGATCAAGGCACGTGAAGGTGCGATTATCAACATGTCGAGTGTGGTCGGTTTGATGGGAAATATCGGACAAGCCAACTATGCAGCTTCTAAAGCAGGCTTGATTGGTTTTACCAAGTCAGTTGCACGTGAAGTTGCCAATCGCAACGTACGCGTAAATGCTCTTGCACCAGGGATGATCGAGTCAGATATGACTGCTGTTTTGTCTGATAAGGTCAAGGAAGCGACATTGGCCCAAATCCCAATGAAACATTTCGGTCAAGCAGAACATATCGCAGATGCTACAGTGTTCCTGGCTGGACAGGATTATTTGACTGGACAAGTTCTCGCTGTTGATGGCGGACTTAGCATGTAAAAAATAAGGAAAGATATAGGTAAGACAGATGAAACTAAATCGAGTTGTAGTAACAGGTTACGGATTGACCTCTCCTATCGGAAATACTCCAGAAGAATTTTGGAACAGTTTGCAAACTGGGAAGATTGGAATTGGAGAAATCACTAAGTTTGACCACAGCGAATTTGCTGTGCACAATGCGGCAGAAGTTCAAGATTTCCCATTTGATAAATACTTTGTCAAAAAAGATACCAACCGTTTTGACAACTATTCTTTGTATGCCTTGTATGCGGCTCAAGAAGCGGTGACAAATGCAAATCTTGATGTAGAAGCAATCGATAAGGATCGCTTTGGTGTCATCGTGGCTTCTGGTATTGGGGGAATTAAAGAAATCGAAGATCAGGTTATCCGTCTTCATGAAAAAGGTCCAAAACGCGTTAAACCAATGACACTTCCAAAAGCCTTGCCAAATATGGCTTCAGGAAATGTTGCCATGCGCTTCGGAGCAAACGGTATCTGTAAATCAATCAATACAGCATGCGCCTCATCAAATGATGCCATCGGAGATGCCTTCCGTTCTATCAAGTTTGGTTTCCAAGATGTCATGTTAGTTGGTGGATCAGAATCATCTATCACTCCTTTTGCTATCGCTGGTTTCCAAGCTTTGACCGCCCTATCAACTACAGAAGATCCAACTCGAGCTTCTATCCCATTTGACAAAGATCGTAACGGATTTGTGATGGGAGAAGGTTCAGGAATGTTGGTTCTTGAAAGCCTTGAACATGCTGAAAAACGTGGGGCGACCATCTTGGCTGAAGTAGTTGGCTATGGTAATACCTGTGATGCTTACCATATGACTTCACCTCATCCAGAAGGTCAAGGTGCGATTAAGGCTATGAAGTTGGCTTTGGAAGAAGCAGAAATTTCTCCAGAGCAAGTGGCTTATGTCAATGCCCACGGAACTTCAACTCCTGCTAATGAAAAAGGAGAAAGTGGTGCGATCGTAGCTGTCCTTGGTAAAGAAGTACCTGTATCTTCAACCAAGTCCTTTACAGGACACTTGCTTGGTGCTGCAGGGGCAGTGGAAGCCATCGCTACTATTGAAGCCATGCGTCATAACTATGTACCAATGACAGCTGGAACAAGTGAGTTATCAGACTATATCGAAGCGAATGTCGTTTATGGACAAGGCTTGGAGCAAGAAATCCCTTATGCTATTTCAAACACTTTTGGTTTTGGTGGACACAATGCGGTTCTTGCTTTCAAACGTTGGGAGAATAAATAATTATGAATTTAAATGAAATCAAGGACTTGATGGCTCAATTTGACCAATCAAGTTTGAGAGAATTTTCTTATAAAAACGGAACGGACGAATTGCAGTTTAGTAAGAATGAAGCAAGAATGGCTTCTGAAGCACCAGCTCAAGTTGCTCCAGTGCCAGCTGCAGTAGCTGCAAGTCCAGTAGTTTCTGCCCCTTCAACTCCAGTAGAGAGTGCAGTGGAAGAATCTCCAGCACTGGCTGAAACGACTGTTGCTCCAGAGGGTGATGTTGTTGAAAGCCCACTTGTAGGGGTGGCTTACTTGGCTGCTGGACCAGATAAACCTGCCTTTGTCACAGTTGGAGACAGTGTTAAAAAAGGTCAGACTTTGGTGATCATCGAAGCCATGAAAGTCATGAATGAAATCCCTGCACCTAAAGATGGTGTGGTGACAGAAATTCTCGTTTCAAATGAAGAAATGGTTGAGTTCGGTAAAGGATTGGTACGTATCAAATGATCGATATTCAAGGAATCAAAGAAGCTCTACCCCATCGCTACCCCATGCTCCTAGTGGATCGTGTCTTGGAAGTGAGCGAGGATACCATTGTTGCCATTAAAAATGTGACCATCAACGAACCTTTCTTTAATGGTCATTTTCCTCAATACCCAGTCATGCCAGGTGTTCTTATCATGGAGGCCTTGGCTCAGACTGCTGGTGTCTTGGAATTGTCCAAACCTGAAAATAAAGGGAAACTGGTCTTCTATGCTGGCATGGACAAGGTTAAGTTCAAGAAGCAAGTTGTACCAGGTGATCAATTAGTCATGACGGCTACTTTTGTCAAACGTCGTGGTACGATTGCCGTGGTTGAAGCAAAGGCTGAAGTAGATGGTAAGCTTGCAGCGAGTGGTACTCTTACCTTTGCAATTGGAAACTAAGGAGGTTCTCCATGTTTCGTAAAATTTTGATTGCCAACCGTGGTGAGATTGCGGTTCGCATTATTCGAGCTGCGCGTGAATTGGGCATTGCAACTGTAGCAGTTTATTCAACTGCTGATAAAGAAGCTCTTCACACACTCCTAGCAGATGAAGCTATCTGTATCGGACCTGGTAAGGCGACTGAGTCTTATCTCAATATCAACGCTATTTTATCTGCTGCAGTCTTGACTGAAGCAGAAGCCATCCACCCAGGTTTTGGTTTTCTTAGCGAAAACTCCAAGTTTGCCACGATGTGTGATGAAGTGGGGATTAAGTTCATCGGTCCTTCTGGGGCAGTAATGGATACCATGGGAGATAAGATCAATGCGCGTGAGCAAATGATCAAGGCTGGAGTTCCAGTTATCCCAGGATCTGATGGTGAAGTTCACACGGCTGAAGAGGCGCTTGCAGTTGCAGAAAAAATTGGCTATCCAGTCATGCTTAAGGCATCGGCAGGTGGTGGTGGAAAAGGGATTCGTAAGGTTGAAAAGGCAGAAGACTTGGTCGCAGCCTTTGAAACAGCATCCAGTGAAGCCAAGGCCAATTTTGGAAATGGCGCTATGTATCTTGAGCGTGTGATTTATCCAGCTCGTCATATCGAAGTTCAGATTCTTGCGGACCAAGAGGGTCATGTTGTCCATCTTGGTGAACGGGACTGTTCACTCCAACGGAATAACCAAAAGGTCTTAGAAGAAAGCCCATCCATTGCAATTGGCAAAACCCTTCGTCATGAAATTGGTGCTGCAGCCGTTCGTGCAGCAGAGTCTGTTGGCTATGAAAATGCAGGGACGATTGAATTTCTTCTCGATGAAGCGAGTGGCAATTTCTACTTCATGGAAATGAATACTCGTGTGCAAGTTGAACACCCAGTCACAGAGTTTGTTTCAGGTGTTGATATCGTGAAAGAGCAGATTCGCATTGCTGCCGGTCAACCTTTACCTTTCAAACAAGAAGATATCGTCCTACGAGGTCATGCTATCGAGTGCCGGATCAATGCGGAAAATCCAGCATTTAACTTTGCTCCAAGCCCAGGTAAAATTACCAACCTCTACCTTCCAAGTGGAGGAGTTGGATTGCGTGTAGACTCTGCAGTCTATCCAGGTTATACCATTCCTCCTTACTATGATAGTATGATTGCCAAAATCATTGTTCATGGGGAGAATCGTTTTGATGCCTTAATGAAGATGCAACGGGCACTTTATGAACTTGATATTGAAGGAGTGCAAACCAATGCAGACTTCCAGTTGGATCTGATTTCAGACCGCCGAGTTATCGCTGGTGACTACGATACTTCCTTCTTGATGGAAACTTTCTTGCCAAAATACCAAGAAAAAGAATAGACTTTCAAATAGTATGAGAACTAAAAGGGGGAGTTATGGCTCTATTTAGTAAAAAGGATAAGTATATTCGGATCAATCCTAACCGTTCCGTAAGGCAGAAACCACAAGCCAAGCCTGAGGTTCCGGATGAACTCTTCTCCCAGTGTCCTGGTTGTAAACACACCATTTACCAAAAGGATCTTGGGAGCGAACGAATTTGTCCCCATTGTAGCTATACTTTCCGTATTTCAGCTCAGGAACGCTTGGATTTGACGATTGATTCTGACACCTTTGTGGAGATGTTTACGGGTATTGAAACTCAAGATCCATTAAACTTTCCTGGCTACCAGAAAAAACTAGCTAGTATGCGTGAAAAGACAGGTTTGGATGAAGCAGTACTGACTGGTACAGCTAGCATCAAGGGACAAAAAGTTGCCCTTGGGATCATGGATTCAAACTTTATCATGGCTTCTATGGGAACCGTTGTGGGTGAAAAAATCACGCGCTTGTTTGAGTATGCAACGGTAGAAAACTTGCCAGTCGTTCTCTTCACAGCTTCTGGTGGAGCCCGTATGCAAGAAGGAATCATGAGCTTGATGCAGATGGCTAAGATTTCTGCGGCAGTTCAACGTCATTCCAAGGCAGGACTTTTTTACCTAACTATTTTAACCGATCCGACAACAGGTGGGGTGACCGCTTCTTTTGCTATGGAAGGGGATATTATCCTAGCTGAGCCACAGAGTTTGGTTGGTTTTGCTGGACGTCGTGTTATCGAAAATACAGTTCGTGAGACCTTACCGGATGACTTCCAAAAGGCAGAATTTCTGCTTGAACATGGATTTGTTGATGCAATTGTCAAACGGAGAGAATTGCCTGAAACAATTGCTAAATTAGTAAGATTGCATGGAGGAAGTCGCGGATGAATATTGCAAAAATAGTCAGAGAGGCACGCGAGCAGAGTCGCTTGACTGCACTTGATTTTGCCAATGGAATTTTTGACGAGTTTATCGAATTGCATGGAGATCGCTCTTTCCGTGATGATGGTGCGGTTATCGGTGGAATTGGTTGGTTAGGTGACCAAGCAGTAACTGTCGTTGGTATCCAAAAGGGGAAGAGTCTTCATGATAACCTCAAACGAAATTTTGGGCAACCACATCCAGAAGGCTATCGTAAGGCCTTGCGCCTGATGAAACAGGCAGAAAAGTTTGGCCGTCCAGTTGTGACCTTTATCAATACGGCGGGTGCTTACCCAGGTGTTGGTGCCGAGGAACGTGGACAAGGTGAAGCAATCGCCCGAAACCTGATGGAAATGAGTGATCTCAAGGTTCCAATCATCGCGATTATTATCGGTGAAGGTGGATCTGGTGGGGCTCTAGCTCTAGCCGTAGCTAATCGTGTCTGGATGTTAGAAAACTCAATCTACGCAGTACTTAGCCCGGAAGGATTTGCCTCTATCCTTTGGAAGGATGGAAGTCGTGCTATGGAAGCGGCGGAATTGATGAAAATCACTTCACATGAACTCCTAGAAATGGGAATTGTAGACAAGGTAATCTCAGAGGCAGGACTGTCAAGTAAAGAACTGCTAGGTTGCGTTAAAAATGAATTGCGTGCAGAACTAGATAGGTTGCAAGAACTACCACTCGACCAACTTATCGAAGAACGTTACCAACGTTTTAGAAAATACTAAGAAAATTTAAAAGCTAGAACAAATTGTTCTAGCTATTTTGATAATAGAGCATGGATAAACATCAATACTCTAGATAAATAATAAAAACATATCAATAGTCTATCCTCTATATAGCCCTAATAGAGAGTTTACCATTAGGAGAGAGAAAGAATGAAAAAGACAATACATTTAGGAATCTGTATGATTTTAATGTTCCTGTACATTTATTTAACGCCATTAGGAGCTATAACTCTAGCTAGAACCTTTGGTTTAGGAATGGACAGCTATATAATCTTCCTAGTTGGAGAAGTGTTACTTATTTTCTTTTTATTCGTTTTGTGGTTGAAAAAGAAGAAGATGCTCTTTATCTTTGAGAAAAAGGATTGACGCTGGTCTTATCTCGCTTTCTTGGTAGCTTGTTTCCTTATCTATTCTTTTTTAAATGGATTTAGAATGCAGAATATTCGATTGATTGACCATAGTTTTATTTTCCAAGACCTTCTTTCAGAACTTTACTTAAACGGAAAAGAAACGACTCTATCAAGTCTTATATATTTAATCTTTAATGTTTCGATTGTACCTGTTGTTGAGGAGACAATCTATAGAGGTTATTTTATGAATACCTTCTTTCCGAAGTCGGAGTTTTATTTGGATGTGATCTTGTCTTCTTTCATCTTTGGGCTCAGTCACTTGGTTCTATCCCATCGTGACCCCATCAGTCTCATCATTTATAGTATTCTTGGTCTTCTGTTTGCAGTTACTTATCGAGTTACGGGTAGTCTTCGATTTACTATTGTTTGTCATAGTTTCTATAATGCGATTCCCTATGCTCCGTCGCTCTTATTTTATATCTATTATTTGATTTTTAGATAGTGGAGACAAAGAAAAAAGTGTTTGATATTTGTCGAACACTTTTTCTAATTTGATGGGAAGATAGAGAAATCTCTTTTATCAATTTCTTATTTCTCAATGAGTAGAGCTACCATTTAGGATGAAAAATTGACAGTTGAGGAGATGGACTATAAAATAGATAAAAAAGATATATACTGTAGATGTAAGCTGACAAAAATTTATTTTAAGGAGCTACTTGATAGGACAGGTACAGAAACATTTACAGTTCTTTCATCTGAGGACTTAGAGCAAGTTTCAGGTGGTGGTATGATTTGGTTAGTTGACGATAGACATTGGGATTCGCCATATGCATATAGTTTAGCGACAGAATGGAGTACAATACGTAATAGAATGACTGGTTATGGTAACGGAATTATACCTTAATAGTCTAATAATTTAAAGGGGTAAGTATGAAAAAACTAGGGCATTTGGGAGTCTATACATCACTGGTATTTCTATCGATTTACCTACCAGAGTTAGGGATTATGCATCTAACTAAGTTTTTAGGATGGGGGATAGATGGCTATTCTATCTTTTTAACAGTTGAAGTAATAGCTCTTTTGCTATTATTTATCTACTGGCTCAAAAAGAAAGAGATGCTCTATATTTTTGAGAAAAAGGGTTCAAAGAAGTCAAGATTCTTTTACCTTGTATTTGGTCTAGTGGCTACTTATTTTGAACGTCAATTGGTGGATGCTTTTCAGTTACAGTTTCATCACCTAATTGATAACAAGTATATCTTTCAAGACCTTCTTTCGATTCTATACTCCAATGGGCAACCAACTTTTCTATCAACTGTTCTCAGTTTTAGTTTAACAGTAATCGTCGCACCTATATTAGAGGAACTGATTCATAGAGGGTACTTTATGAATACCTTCTTTCCCCAGTCCAAGTACTATCTGGATGTTATCCTATCTGCTCTTATCTTTGGACTTAGTCATTTGATCCTAACTCACCGAGATCCTATCAGTTTGATTATTTATAGTTTAGGCGGTCTCTTCTATGCCCTTGTCTACCGATGGACAAAGAACTTAAAAATTACCATCCTGTGCCATAGTTTTTTCAACTTTCTCATTTATGCAAAACCCATCTGGATTTTTGTTTATAATTATATCTATTATCATTTTTTTAGATAGTAGGAGGCAAAGAAAAAAGTGTTTGATAATTGTCAAACACTTTTTCTTTTTACTGTTCTTCTGTTACAAACTGGCTGAGCAGTCCGTTGATAAAACGGGCAGATTTTTGATCTGAGAAGTCCTTTGCAAGCTCAATAGCTTCATTAACCGCCACCAACTGTGGGGTGTCGAATGAAGTGATTTCAAAGACTCCCAAGCGAAGGAGGTTTCTCTCCACGAGTGTTAAACGCTCGATGGTCCAACCTGCTTTTAAATGCTGTGTGATTTGCTTGTCTAGTTCTTCCTTTTTAGCCTGAACACCAGAAACTAGCTCTGTCAAAAAGGCTGGAAGTTGCACATCCGTATCTTCACGATCATGAGTATAGGCGAAACGACAAGCAGTTTCGACATCCGTACCGAATTCAAGGCTTATGAGAGCTTGAAAAGCGCATTTACGGAGTTGGCGTCTAGATTCTAATAGTGGACTAGTCATTGAGGAAGTCCTCGTCAAATAGATCTTTCAATTCTGGTTTTGGTGTTTTATCTGGAACGATACCTGCAACGTGAATATTGATAGCAGCGAGTTCTACATCAGCCATATTGCGGACGGCATCTTTAACAGCTTTCTGGATAGCAACAGCTACCTTAGGAACTTTTACTCCGTACTCAAGGTAGAGATAGATATCTGCTGTGAGCTCTTCGTCCACGTTTTTAAGATAAACACCACGGCCAAGAGAAAGTTTTGAAAGGGTGTCAGATACTGATTTGTTTGAAAAAGAGTGAACACCCTCTACTTTTGCAGTAGCAATAGCAATGATTTTTTCAAGTACACGTGGGGCGATAACGATTTCGCCAAGTTGTTCTTCAATTCCCATAGAATGACCTCTTTCTAGAGATTAGGCACGAGAAACGTAAGTTCCTTCTGCAGTGTTGATAACGAGTTTTTGTCCTGCTTCGATGAAGTCTGGAACGTTTACGACAAGTCCAGTTTCCATCGTTGCTGGTTTACCAGAACCTGTAACAGTAGCACCTTTGATAGATGGTTGGGTTTCTGCAACTGTCAATTCGACAGTAGTAGGAACGGTAACACCAATCACTTCAGTTCCGTAGAATTGGATCTTCACTTCTGAGTTTTCAAGAATGTAAAGCAATTCGTTTTCAACGTTGACTACAGGGATTTCGTATTGGTCGTAAGTTTCTGTATTCATGAAGTAGGCTGTGTCATCCATTTTGTACAAGTATTGAGCTGGGACAGTCTCGATGATGGCTTGTTCAAATTTTTCCTCTGGACGGTAGCTTGTGTCAAATGTAGAACCAGTACGGACATCACGCAATTTCATACGCATGATTGTATTTCCTTTACCTGGTTTGTGGTGGCTAGCTTCCAAAACGCGGATCAATTTTCCGTCAGCTGTTTCAAAGGTCATACCAGCCTTTAATTTACTTGCTTCAATCATGTTTTTACCTCTTTAATAAATAATTTACTCTTTATTGTACCATAAAAGACAACATTACTCAAATGTCAGAAGGAGCTTAATTAGTTGACTGGTACGATATTTCCATCTTCGTCTTTAGTAACGAGGACGTATTTTCCATCGACTTCGATATAAAAATTCTTGCTAGTAGCTTGCCCAGCATTTTGAGCCGGTGCTTGATTTTGAACTTGTTGGCTTAGTTGACCACCCAGAGTTTGGCCAAGATTCATGCCCATAAACATGTTCATCCCATTGCCATTCCCTTCGTTGGCAGCTGCAGCAATAAGTGCTTCGTTACGAGCACGGCGTTCTTCGATTTCAATCGTGTTGTACTTCATTGCCACGAGCTCACTATCAAGCTTGCGAACGATATCAAGACTTTCTTGGTCGTAGCTGAGGTCTTCAAGCAAGATGTTAGTTGCTTCAATTCCGTAGAGACCTGTCCAAACCTTGTTGACCTCTTGTTTAGCGAGTTCGTTAAAGGTGTCTTGGTTGGCATTGAGGCTATAGATATCAACCTTGTTTTCGTTGGTATATTTGGCAATGGCAATCGCGATTTTTGGTGCGATATTTTGACGGAGCGTTCCTTGAGCTACATCTTGGAGAGTAAATGGCTGTCCGTCAGTAATTTGACGGCTAACAGAACTCACGTAGAAGAGGACTGGATCTGCTATTTTTACATCAAACAAGCCATAGAAACGGATATTAAGCAGCTGTTGGTAACGTTCGCTGAAGTATTCGACCGCGTTTTGTGTGCCGAACTTATTACCTGCAATAGGTTGCATGCGGATAAAAATAATTTCTTGTTGGGTGATGACTTGTCCACCGAAAGAGAAACGGTTTTTAAAGCTTTCCCAAGTGCCTTTTAAACCACCTTTTTCAAGGAGCCAGGCATTATCACCAGCTTGCCATTCGTGGCTACCAGCTTCGAGGACTTCACCAAGGAAGGTACCGTTGTTTACCAAAACAGCGGTATAGCCTTGGGGAACGATAACCACACTGCCATCCGACAAGAGTCCAGTATTTTGATTGCTGTGACGAGAACGTCCATCGGGGTCTTTAGTGAGTAATTGTCCCTTGATGGCCAAGGCGTCGCCAGAGACATTGTCTGGAAGGACGATGGCTTCCTTGAATTTACTATCATTAAAACTATTTAAGCCTGCTGATAAGGCTGCACGTATAAATCCCATAATTCCTCCTAATTATAAAGCTCGTCTTCATCCACAACATCATAGGTATCCAGTACCCATTGGTTTGGACTGCGAGAGAGATTGGCACCACAGTAGTCGCACTCGCTAACTGCAGAGATTTTCAAAGGGGCGCCACAGTTTGGACAGTGGTCGCTCACAACTTGGTCTGGATTGACTGCTTGCGTTTGGCTACCGTGTTGACGGATAAAGTTTAATTGATACACGGTGAAGAGATCTTTTTTAGGGTCTCCTTCAATGACACGGCGAGTCTCATCGTCAATGACATAGTCCCGCAAGGTAGATGACAGAATCACCACTAAGGTATCGTTTCCGTCAGGATTTTCAATGAACTCCTTGATGCGAACATTTTCGATACAAACTTTCTCTAAAACATTAGTTGTTTTAGATCGAATATGGTCCTCAAGTTGGGTACTGTGTTGGGAGTAGAGACTGGTACTTTCCAAAGCGCGGACAGAGTTCCAATTTTTCTCAGTCCAGGCAACCTGCAATTTAAGGTAGACTTCCTTAACCCAAGATGTGAAGGCTACCGCGTCAAAGTTTGGATCCCCATATTTCACACGACTAATGGCCAGTGTGTTGTGTTCAACTCGACGATGGAGCGTTTGAGAATCATTACTAGTGTAGGTTGAACTCGAATCTCCAGACTTATTCCGCAAGGATTTGACGATAACAACTAGTATGATTCCTCCGACTAATATGAACATAAATCCTAAATAGGGAGAGCTAGCAGAACTGTCAGAGGATGATCCATATCCAGAGCGGTAGTAGTGGTAGGATGATCCGCCAGAACGACTTCCACCTCCACTTGAGCGGCTGCTACTGCGGCTGCTCCCTCCACTTCTGGAATGCCCGACACCTGCATCAACGATTTGAGGCACGGATAGAAAAACAAGTAATAAACAGGTCATTAAAAGAGCGTAAAACTTTTTCATGTGTCTCCTAACTATATGATTGAAAAGGTAGAATTCTGAATTCGAATGATTATTAAACTATTAATAACCTTTAAAATAATCTAAGATATACTAGGCGTTATTTACTAGCATTTAGCTTCTTTATGGAATGGCGCTCGATGAGCCATCCCACAATCCACCCTATTGCTAGCAAGTAATTTTCAAAAGCACCGATAGCATTTACAGGAGAGTGATACTCCATATAATTGAGTAAGTGATTTGTTCCTATTCCAATTCCGCCAATAATGAGAGCAAGAAGTGCGATTCGTAGATAGAACCAATCGTATTTAATATTGATAGCGAGAATAATAATCAATACAGCTAAATTCCATATTCCAATTTCTCGTTGCCAACCAGCAGATATTCCGTACCCGGAGTGGCTTCCCATGTACGATGGAAAGAAAATTTGTAGTATAGAAGCGCCTAACATAGCGATGATGACTAAGACAAATAGCAATCGTAAAAATTTGTTCATTTATTCTCCTTGTCTCATTCTCGTCTTAAAAGTAGAAAAAAGTGTATAAAGAGTAAATTACTCACTTTCTTTCAACTTAGCCAATTCTTGTGCAAGCAGTTTAAGGGCGACTTGTGGGTTGGCTTGGCCTTTGGTTGCCTTCATAAGGAATCCTGTGAAGGCCTTGTCTGCGTTGCGTTTACCTGACTTGAAGTCGGCAACGGCAGCTTCGTTATCCGCAAAGACTTGGTGGATGATTGGGATCAAGACATCTGGATCAGAGATTTGCACCAAGCCTGCTTTTTCCACGTATTCACGCGCGCCACCGCCATTTTTAGCCAGATGGACAAAGACTTTCTTGGCAATCTTAGAAGAGATCGTGCCGTCTTCGATGATGGCAATCATTTCTACTAAGTTTTCTGGTGTTAATTCGATTTGTTCCAGTGTCTTACCTTCGGCGTTCAAGAACTGAGCAACTTCACCTTGGAGCCAGTTAGAGACTTGTTTGGCATCACCACCGAGTGCAACAGCTTTTTCAAAGAAGTCAGAAGTGACTTTGTTTGCCGTCAACTGGCTAGCATCGTAGTCTGATAAGCCAAGGTCAGATACGTAGCGCGCACGACGTTCTTTTGGAAACTCTGGTAATTCAGTGCGCATTTCCTCAATCCACTCATCTGAGATTTCAAAGAGTGGTAGGTCTGGTTCAGGGAAGTAGCGGTAGTCTGCAGCACCTTCTTTGACACGCATGAGGATGGTTGCCTTGTTAGCTTCATCGTAACGGCGTGTTTCTTGGCGAATTTGACCACCTGAGCGAAGGATTTCAGCCTGGCGTTGGACTTCGTATTCGAGACCTTTGCGAACATTTGAGAAGGAGTTGAGGTTTTTCAACTCAGTCTTGGTACCGAATTTCTCTTGACCATAAGGACGAAGGGAGATGTTGGCATCCACACGCATAGAACCTTCTTCCATCTTAACGTCAGAAATGCCAGCGTACTGGATGACTTCCTTGAGAGCTGTTAGATAAGCATAGGCTTCTTCTGGGGAACGCATGTCGGCTTCAGATACGATTTCAATCAATGGCACCCCTTGACGATTGAGGTCAACATAAGAGTAGCCATCTGTACAGTGGGTGTTTTTACCAGCGTCTTCTTCTAGGTGAGCACGTTCGATACCGATTTTCTTAGTCGTACCGTCTTCTAGCTCGACTTCAATCCAACCATTATAACCGATAGGCTCATCAAACTGAGAAATTTGGTAGGCTTTTGGATTATCAGGGTAGAAGTAGTTCTTGCGGTCGAAGTGCATGTGCTTGTGGATGTCCATGTTGAGGGCAAGAGCGGCCTTGATACCAGCATCGACAACACCTTTATTGAGAACCGGAAGTACTCCTGGGAAAGACCAGTCAATCACGTTGGTATTGGCGTTTTGGTCATTTCCGAAGTGGGCAGAAGTTGGTGAGAAGATTTTTGAATTGGTGTTGAGCTCTACGTGGACTTCAAGTCCAATGACTGTTTCAAAGTTCATTAGTTGTCACCTCCAAAAATCACGGGTTGTTGTTTGTGGTAGTCTGTTGTCGCTTCAAAAGCAGCAGCAGCTTGGTAAATGGTTTCCTCAGAGTACTTAGGACCGATCAATTGGAGACCGACTGGGAGACCTTGAGAGAATCCAGCAGGAATTGAAATTCCTGGGAGGCCTGCCAAGTTGACTGGGATGGTCAAAAGATCAGCCAAGTACATGGCAACTGGGTCGTGGTTGAGGGAGTCCAAATCGTAGGCAACACTAGGAGCAGTTGGTCCCAAAATCAAGTCGTAATCCGCAAAGACGTTTTCGAAATCTTGAATGATGAGGGTACGGACTTGTCCAGCCTTTTTGTAGTAGGCATCGTAGTAACCTGATGAAAGACTGAAAGTACCTAGCATGATACGGCGTTTTACCTCTTCACCGAAACCTTGACTACGGCTGTTCACATAGATTTCATCAAGGTTGCTTGCATCTTCTGCGCGGTAGCCGTAACGGATACCGTCAAAACGTTGCAGGTTTGAGGAAGCTTCTGAAGAAGCTATAATGTAGTAAACGGCAACACCGTATTTAGAGTGAGGAAGACTGACTTCTTCGACAATGGCACCAAGTTTTTCAAAGTGTTTGGCTGCCTTGATAATGGTTTCTTTAACTTCTGGGTCAATTCCTTCACCGAGGTATTCTTTAGGCAAAGCAATTTTCATACCTTTGATGTCTTGACCGATTTTTGAAGTAAAGTCGGCAATGCGGACAGGAGCAGAAGTCGAGTCTTTAGTATCTTCGCTGGCAATCGCATTGAGCAAGAGGGCATTTTCCTTAACAGTTGGTGCAAAAGGCCCGATTTGGTCTAGTGAGCTACCGAAAGCAATGAGACCGAATCGAGAAACCGTTCCGTAGGTTGGTTTGAGACCAACAATCCCGTTGAAGGCAGCAGGTTGGCGGATGGATCCCCCCGTATCAGAACCAAGTGACAAGCGGACTTGACCTGAAGCCACAGCTGCGGCAGAACCACTTGATGATCCACCAGGAACCTTGCTGTGGTCCCAAGCATTTTTAGTTGCACCGTAGTGGGAAGTCTCACCTGATCCACCCATGGCAAATTCGTCCATGTTGGTTTTTCCGACAACAATCATGCCCTTGGCTTTTGCATTGGCAACGGCTGTCGCATCAAAGATAGGCTCGTAGTTGTAGAGCATTTTTGAGGCTGCGGTTGTGAGGATGCCGTCTGTAGAGATGTTATCCTTAACAGCCAGTGGAATTCCTGAAAGGACATTATCCGCGTCAATTCCAGCTTCATCAATGGCTTTGGCTTGAGCAAGGGCTTGTTCTTCAGCGATAGTGACAAAAGAATTGATAGCTTTCTCGCGAGACTTGATATCTTCAAGCGTGGCTTGGGTCAATTCAGTAGCTGAAATCTCCTTAGATACAAGGAGGTTGTGCAAGTCTTCAATCGTTTTGTTATTAAAAATCATTAGGCATCTCCTCCATCATCTAGGATAGCTGGTACCTTGATATAGTAATTGTCTTTTTCAGGTACGTTTTTAAACAAGCGATCACGGTCAGTTCCTTCTTCGGCCACATCCGGGCGGAGTACGGTCTTGCGGTCTGCCATGGTCGTAGTAGGTGCGACACCAGTTGTGTCGACTTCGCCTAGCAATTCAACCATGTCAACAATTTTAGACAAGGTTGTCGCAAAGGCAGCAGTTTCTTCTTCAGAGAATTTTAATTTTGAAAGATTGGCAACGTGTGTTACCTCTTCTTGCGTAATTTTCATCTTGCATCCTTTCGTGAAATGATGATTTTTAGTCTGTTCTATTTTACCATATTTTCCTATAAATAAGGGAGCCAAACTGAAAAGAAATAGAAATTGAAAAATCGCTTTTAATTCGCTATAATGGTTAAACTAGAGAATAGAAAAAATAAGAGTTAGGATAGAAATATGTTCCATCAATTTATCACCAGATCTCAGACGGTTCCTCCTCCCATTTCGCTCTTTTGGTATGGGATTATGATGCTTACTTTAGTACTTTGTATTTATGGAGCACTTGTTTATCACAAAAATCCGAAATTTGTCCGCTTGTTTAAGGGGATTCAGATTCTCCAGTTACTTGCCCTATATAGTTGGTATGTTGGTTTTGGGATTCCCTTTTCTAACAGCCTTCCTTTTTATCATTGTCGTTTGGCTATGTTTGCGGTGGTTTTCTTGCCCGATAAATGGCGGAGCAAGCAATATTTTGCTCTCTTAGGAGCAAGTGGAGCGGTCTTTGCTTTGGTTTACCCGGTTTTTGACCCCTATGATTTCCCCCATATCACCAGTTTTTCCTTTTTGATTGGCCACTATGCCCTTCTAGTGAATTCCTTGGTTTATTTGATGAATCACTATGACAAGACCTTGCTTAAGAAGTATATGATTGTAGCCTATACCTTTGTTCTCAATCTCTTTCTAGTTGGGGTTAATCAGGTGACGGGTGGAAATTATGGTCTCTTAAGAGATACCCCGTTTATCTCGAATGCTCCTCTATGGCTAAAGTACCTTCTTGTGTCCGTCATCCTTTCGCTGGCTCTGGTTCTCTTTGATATCTTGTTCAAAAAACGGTGGAAAAAGAGAAATCAGACACAATCTGTGCTCTAGCTTGCCTTTTCGTCAGACGAGCAATTGAAAAACTCCCTAAAATCCGATATAATGGAGAGTCGAAAGGAATGGTAAAATCCAATGTAAACATCATTCTTAGCTACTGAAACAACTAAAAATAGAAAATCAAAGAAAGAGAACTTATGACTATTCAAGAAGAAATTAAGAAACGTCGTACTTTTGCTATCATCTCCCACCCGGACGCCGGGAAAACAACCATCACTGAGCAGTTGCTCTACTTTGGGGGTGAGATTCGTGAGGCTGGTACTGTAAAAGGGAAGAAAACAGGGACTTTTGCCAAATCTGACTGGATGGATATTGAGAAACAACGTGGGATTTCGGTCACGTCATCTGTTATGCAGTTTGACTATGATGGCAAGCGCGTGAATATCCTCGACACACCAGGGCATGAGGACTTCTCAGAAGATACCTATCGTACCTTGATGGCGGTGGATGCTGCGGTCATGGTCGTGGACTCTGCCAAGGGTATCGAGGCCCAAACCAAAAAATTGTTTGAGGTTGTCAAACACCGTGGCATTCCAGTCTTTACCTTTATGAACAAGCTGGACCGTGACGGTCGTGAGCCACTGGACCTCTTGCAAGAACTAGAAGAAGTCCTTGGCATTGCGAGTTATCCAATGAACTGGCCAATCGGGATGGGGAAAGCCTTCGAAGGCTTGTATGACCTCTATAACCAACGCTTGGAACTCTATAAAGGAGATGAGCGTTTTGCCAGTCTGGAAGAAGGGGATAAGCTCTTTGGAAGCAATCCTTTCTACGCTCAGGTTAAGGACGATATCGAACTGTTGCAAGAAGCAGGAAATGAATTTTCAGAAGAAGCTATTCTTGCAGGAGAACTGACTCCGGTCTTCTTCGGTTCAGCTCTGACTAACTTTGGGGTTCAGACCTTCCTTGAGACCTTCCTTAAGTTTGCTCCAGAACCTCATGGACACAAGAAAACAGACGGAGAAATTGTGGATCCTTATGACAAGGATTTCTCAGGATTTGTCTTTAAAATCCAAGCCAACATGGACCCTCGTCACCGTGACCGCATCGCCTTTGTCCGTATTGTATCGGGCGAATTTGAGCGAGGAATGAGTGTCAATTTGCCTCGTACTGGTAAGGGGGCCAAACTATCGAATGTGACTCAGTTTATGGCGGAAAGTCGTGAAAATGTGACCAATGCCGTGGCAGGTGATATTATCGGGGTTTACGATACCGGTACTTATCAAGTTGGGGATACCTTGACAGTTGGAAAAAACAAGTTTGAATTTGAACCACTGCCAACCTTTACTCCTGAAATTTTCATGAAAGTTTCTGCTAAGAACGTCATGAAACAAAAATCCTTCCACAAGGGGATTGAGCAACTGGTGCAAGAGGGAGCCATTCAGCTTTATAAGAATTACCAAACAGGCGAGTATATGCTAGGCGCTGTTGGTCAACTCCAGTTTGAAGTCTTTAAGCACCGCATGGAAGGCGAGTACAATGCCGAAGTGGTCATGAGCCCAATGGGTAAAAAGACCGTTCGCTGGATCAAGCCTGAGGACTTGGATGAACGGATGTCATCAAGCCGAAATATCTTGGCTAAAGACCGTTTTGACCAACCTGTCTTCCTCTTTGAAAATGACTTTGCTCTTCGCTGGTTTGCGGACAAGTATCCAGACGTAGAGTTGGAGGAGAAGATGTAAATCGTTACAAATGACTAGCAACACAAAGTTGCTATCATTTAACGGTAACCGCTATGGCGGTTTACCTAAACGCTTCACTAGGTAAAACCCACGAATGGTATCGATTCGTGGGTTTTGCCGTCGTAACATAAAGGAAGCGAACTAGCTAACTGCCTTACTAACTACGTTTGGCAAATAGAATCGATTTGCCAAACTCCGTGTCGTAGTGTAAAATCGGCTTACCTAAACGCTTCACTAGGAAAAATCCACGAATTTTATCGATTCGTAGATTTTTCCGTTGTAACGGGTAGTGAGAGGGCTAGCAACCTGCCTCACTAATTCATCGGCGAAAAATAATCGTTTTCGCCTCTTCGTGTCGTAGATTTCGGCTATTAATTAGTATGGCATTTTGCTTAAATGCGTCGTAAGAAAAGTCCGTGAATGCTTTCGATTCGTGGATTTTTTTGTTGGAAAGGCTAGAAAGTTACCTCGGCTACCGGCCTCATTGATTCATTTGTGAAACTGCCTTTAAATACTCTATTCCTAAAAGTCTGTGGATGCTATTGATTCATGGACTTTTTCTATATTTTGAATAAAAATCAATTCCCTGAGTGATTGGAATTATTTGCTCAAATTTTAAAGCATTTGGAAATGGTTAAAAATAAATAAAATATATTAACAGAACAATAAAATGAAAATTATATTGAAAAAACAGAATAGATTTGAAATAAAGTCATTTTTGAAATCATTTTCTTTCTTTAGAGTGTGTTATAGATATTGAATTGTCGGTATATTTGGTATATAATAAAAAGATAGTATTTTATAGGTGAATAAATTCTTTTTTATCTTTTTTATATAGAGGGAAGTAACATGTTTTTTAGACGCCAGAAAGGTGAATATAGAGAAACAGACCGTGTGACACGGTACAAATTAATCAAATCAGGGAAGCATTGGCTACGGGCCTCGACTTCCCTTTTTGGCTTATTTAAGGTGATGCGTGGAAGCGCGGATACGAGCCAAGTAAAGACAGAAATGGTTGAAAAGCAAGAAGGTCAGAAGTTGACGGGCTTGGATGTCTTGAAAGGGATAGCAGCTACGGGGACGATCTTAGGTGGTTTTGCTGCGACGCAAACGCGTGTTTATGCCAATGATGCAGTCGCTGTTGAAAAGACTGTCGAATCAAAAGATACCTTGGCGACGAGAGATTCAGTAGTACTGGGGACGACTCAGGATCATCAAGATACTGCTAGCTTGTCTCTGTCTACCAGTCAAAGCCAGTCATTGTCAGAATTAAATTCGCAGAGCGCCAGTCAATCTGCCTCTACGAGTCAGTCCATCAGTGCCTCAAGCTCTTCTAGTATGAGCCAGTCGATGAGCCAATCTGCTTCTACTAGTCAATCTTTGGCAAACAGTCAAAGTGTAACTGCTAGTTCAAGTGAATCCCTTGGAACACAAAATCAAGCGAATAGTAATCTGTCAGAGAGAGCTTCAGTTGGTGTTCAAAGTCAGTACCAAGCAAGTGAG
>NZ_AJQY01000002.1:0-82268 GCF_000296875.1 Streptococcus sp. GMD1S
AAGGCAAGGGACTTTGACTCCCTCATGCGTTGGTTCGAATCCAGCTACCCCAGTTCTTAGGTAATAAATTCAAGATAAAAAGAAAAATATCTTAGGGTATTTTATTTTTATAATTGAAAGACGTGAACGATATGAACATGTCTTTGCGGGTGCTTAGGAAAAAAATTATAAGTATGTCAAGTTTGGAAAAACTTGATTGTTGGAGGATTTTTTAGATGAACGAATTTGAAGATTTGCTAAATAGCGTTAGCCAAGTTGAGCCTGGTGATGTTGTTAGTGCTGAAGTATTGACAGTTGATGCGACTCAAGCTAACGTTGCAATCTCTGGGACTGGTGTTGAAGGTGTCTTGACTCTTCGCGAATTGACAAACGATCGCGATGCAGATATCAATGACTTTGTGAAAGTAGGAGAAGTATTGGATGTTCTTGTACTTCGTCAAGTAGTTGGTAAAGATACTGATACAGTTACATACCTTGTATCTAAAAAACGCCTTGAAGCTCGCAAAGCATGGGACAAACTTGTAGGACGCGAAGAAGAAGTTGTTACTGTTAAAGGAACTCGTGCCGTTAAAGGTGGACTTTCAGTAGAATTTGAAGGTGTTCGTGGATTTATCCCAGCTTCAATGTTGGATACTCGTTTCGTACGTAACACTGAGCGTTTCGTAGGTCAAGAATTTGATGCTAAAATCAAAGAAGTTGATCCTAAAGAAAACCGCTTCATCCTTTCACGTCGTGAAGTTGTTGAAGCAGCTACTGCGGCAGCTCGTGCTGAAGTATTCGGTAAATTGGCTGTTGGTGATGTCGTAACTGGTAAAGTTGCTCGTATCACTAGCTTTGGTGCTTTCATCGACCTTGGTGGGGTTGACGGATTGGTTCACTTGACTGAATTGTCACACGAACGTAACGTATCACCTAAATCAGTTGTAACTGTTGGTGAAGAAATCGAAGTGAAGATCCTTGATCTTAACGAAGAAGAAGGTCGCGTATCACTTTCACTTAAAGCAACAACACCTGGACCATGGGATGGCGTTGAGCAAAAATTGGCTAAAGGTGATGTAGTAGAAGGAACAGTTAAACGTTTGACTGACTTCGGTGCATTTGTTGAAGTATTGCCAGGTATCGATGGACTTGTTCACGTATCACAAATTTCACACAAACGTATCGAAAATCCAAAAGAAGCTCTTACTGTTGGTCAAGAAGTTACTGTTAAAGTCCTTGATGTTAACGCTGACGCAGAACGTGTATCACTTTCTATCAAAGCTCTTGAAGAACGTCCAGCTCAAGAAGAAGGACAAAAAGAAGAAAAACGTGCTGCTCGTCCACGTCGTCCAAAACGTCAAGAAAAACGTGATTTCGAACTTCCAGAAACACAAACAGGATTCTCAATGGCTGACTTGTTCGGTGATATCGAACTTTAATCAATTGATAATCACAAAATCCTTTGTTTAAAACAAGGGATTTTTCTTTTGTCTCTTTCTCATTTTTGATATAATAGTTCTATGTTAGATTCAGAAAAACAATCACAATATCAAATGTTAAATGAGGAACTCTCTTATTTACTAGAAGGTGAGACCAATGTTCTTGCCAATCTTTCAAATGCTAGTGCCCTCCTAAAATCTCGCTTTCCGAATACTGTATTTGCAGGGTTTTATCTGTTTGATGGTAGCGAGTTGATTTTAGGGCCTTTTCAGGGTGGTGTTTCTTGTATTCGCATTCCGCTTGGGAAAGGCGTGTGTGGAGAAGCTGCTGAGTTTCAAGAGACTGTTTTGGTTGGCGATGTGAGCACCTATCCAAACTATATTTCTTGTGATAGTATGGCCAAGAGTGAAATCGTGGTTCCCATGCTCAAGAATGGTCAATTGCTGGGTGTCTTAGACCTGGATTCTTCACTTATTGATGATTACAATGCCATTGACCGTGATTACTTGGAACAATTTGTCGCTATTTTGCTTGAGAAGACAGAATGGGACTTTACGATGTTTGAGGAGAAAGCCTAATGTATCAAGCACTTTATCGAAAATATAGAAGCCAAACTTTTTCACAATTAGTCGGACAAGAAGTTGTGGCTAAAACCCTAAAACAAGCGGTTGAGCAGGAAAAGATTAGTCATGCCTATCTTTTCTCAGGCCCTCGTGGGACTGGGAAGACCAGTGTGGCCAAGATTTTTGCCAAGGCCATGAACTGTCCCAATCAAGTGGACGGAGAACCATGTAATAACTGCTATATCTGCCAAGCAGTGACAGAAGGTAGTTTAGAAGATGTTATCGAAATGGATGCAGCTTCGAATAATGGAGTCGATGAAATCCGTGAAATTCGTGATAAATCCACCTATGCACCTAGTTTGGCACGTTATAAGGTCTACATTATCGACGAGGTTCATATGCTGTCTACAGGAGCCTTTAATGCACTTTTGAAGACCCTAGAAGAACCAACCCAGAACGTTGTCTTTATTTTGGCGACTACCGAATTGCACAAGATTCCAGCAACTATTTTATCGCGTGTCCAACGTTTTGAGTTTAAATCGATTAGAACGCAAGATATCACGGCACACATTCATCATATTTTAGAAAAAGAAAATATCAGTTCTGAACCAGATGCTGTGGAAATCATTGCTAGACGAGCTGAAGGTGGGATGCGGGATGCCTTGTCTATTCTGGACCAAGCCTTGAGTTTGACTCAAGGGAATGCTTTAACTACAGCTATCTCTGAGGAGATTACAGGCACCATTAGTCTATCAGCACTTGATGACTATGTAGCTGCCTTATCTCAGCAGGATGTTCCAAAAGCGCTTGATTCTTTGAATCTTTTGTTTGAAAATGGCAAGAGCATGACTCGTTTTGTGACGGATCTCTTGCAGTATTTACGTGATTTACTGGTTGTTCAGACAGGTGGCGAAAATACTCATCATAGTCCAGTTTTTATGGACAATCTAGCTCTTTCTCAGGAAAGCCTCTTTGAAATGATTCGAATAGCGACTGTGAGTTTGGCGGATATGAAAGCTAGCCTGCAACCTAAGATTTATGCTGAGATGATGACCATTCGTTTAGCGGAGATTAAGCCTGAACCAATGTTTTCAGAAGCTGTCGAAGGTGAGATTTCTGCACTGAGACAGGAAGTCGCTCGTCTCAAACAAGAACTTGCCAATGTTGGAACTGCTCCTAAACAAGTGGCGCCAGTCCCTAGCCGTCCAGCCACTTCCAAGACAGTATATCGAGTAGACCGTAATAAGGTTCAGACCATCCTACAAGAAGCTGTTGAAAATCCTGATTTGGCACGGCAAAACTTGATTCGCCTCCAGAATGCCTGGGGAGAGGTAATCGAAAGATTAGCAGGTCCTGATAAGGCTCTGCTTGTTGGTTCTCAACCAGTTGCAGCAAACGAGCACCATGCTATTTTAGCCTTTGAGTCTAATTTCAATGCTGGGCAAACCATGAAACGGGATAACCTCAATACCATGTTTGGCAATATTCTCAGCCAAGCGGCTGGATTTTCACCTGAAATCCTGGCAATTTCCCTAGAGGAATGGAAAGAGGTTCGTGCAGCATTTTCAGCTAAAAACAAGTCTTCTCAAGCAGATCAAGAGGTAGAAGAAGAGAACTTGATTCCAGAAGGATTCGAATTTCTTGCTGATAAAGTCATGGTCGAAGAAGACTAAAAGTGGATTTCATGGTACAATAATCCTATGACTAGACAACAATTTATCGTGATAGCACTATTTACTGCTGCTGAGACTTATTTTTTCAATGAAGCATGGATGACGGGTCGCTATTTCATGGCAGCATTTTGGGCTATTCTACTTTTTCGAAATTTTAGGTTAAGTTATGTAATGGGGAAAATAGTAGACGCCATTGATCAGCACCTAAACCACAAGGATTAGTCACTAGCTTCTAAACAAAATCAAAGCCTTTTAGGCTTTTTTTTGTTATACTAGTAGAGTATATTTATGGACCTTTTCTTGTATTTTTTAGAGAAATGTAAGTGATTTCGCTAAGGATAAAGGAAGTAGGCCAGAAAAAGAAAGGAACTATCATGTCAGTATTAGAGATCAAAGATCTTCACGTTGAGATTGAAGGAAAAGAAATTTTGAAAGGGGTCAATCTGACTCTGAAAACAGGAGAAATCGCAGCTATCATGGGACCAAATGGTACTGGTAAATCGACTCTTTCTGCAGCTATCATGGGGAACCCTAACTATGAAGTTACCAAAGGTGAGGTTTTATTTGATGGTGTAAACATCCTTGAGTTGGAAGTAGACGAGCGAGCGCGTATGGGACTTTTCCTGGCTATGCAATATCCATCTGAAATTCCAGGCATTACCAATGCAGAGTTTCTTCGTGCAGCCATGAATGCTGGAAAAGAAGATGACGAAAAGATTTCAGTTCGTGAGTTCATCACTAAACTAGACGAGAAAATGGAATTGCTCAACATGAAAGAAGAAATGGCAGAGCGTTATCTAAACGAAGGTTTCTCTGGTGGTGAGAAAAAACGTAATGAAATTCTTCAACTCTTGATGTTGGAACCAACTTTTGCCCTTTTGGATGAGATTGACTCAGGTCTTGATATTGACGCTCTTAAAGTCGTATCGAAAGGTGTCAATGCTATGCGCGGCGAAGGCTTTGGTGCTATGATTATCACTCACTACCAACGTCTCTTGAACTACATCACACCAGACGTGGTCCACGTGATGATGGAAGGTCGTGTTGTCCTTTCTGGTGGTCCAGAATTGGCTGCCCGTTTGGAACGTGAAGGATACGCAAAACTGGCTGAAGAACTTGGCTACGACTACAAGGAAGAATTGTAATTCCCTCGTATCTTTTAGGAGAAGTAAATGACTAAAGAGAATATTAAACTTTTTTCAGAAATGTACGCTGAACCAAGCTGGTTGGCAGACCTCCGTCAAAAAGCTTTTGATAAGATTGAGAGTTTGGAATTACCAGTTATTGAGCGTGTCAAATTTCACCGCTGGAATCTGGGAGATGGTACCATCACAGAAAGTGAACCGTCAGCAAATGTTCCAGACTTCACAGCTCTAGATAATCACTTGAAGTTGGTGCAAGTAGGAACTCAGACTGTTTTTGAACAAACTCCAGTTGAATTGGCTGAACAAGGAGTAGTCTTTACAGACTTTCACTCAGCTTTAGAAGAAATTCCAGAACTTATCGAGGAATTCTTCATGTCATCAGTTAAGTATGATGACGACAAGTTGGCAGCCTACCACACGGCTTACTTTAACAGTGGTGCTGTTCTCTACATTCCTGATAACGTTGAGATTACAGAGCCAATCGAAGGAATTTTCTACCAAGACAGCGATAGCGATGTGCCATTTAACAAGCATATTCTGATCATTGCAGGTAAAAACTCTAAAATCAGCTACCTTGAACGTCTTGAGTCTCGTGGCCAAGGTAGTGCCAAGGCAACTGCTAATATTACGGTCGAAGTGATTGCTCGTTCAGGTGCGCAAGTGAAATTTGCAGCGATTGACCGTTTAGGTGAAAATGTCACTGCCTATATTAGCCGTCGTGGTAAACTAGGCAACGATGCAAGCATTGACTGGGCAATCGGTGTCATGAACGAAGGAAATGTTGTTGCTGATTTTGATAGCGATTTGATTGGAAATGGTAGCCATGCTGACCTTAAAGTCGTAGCTCTTTCAAGTGGCCGTCAGGTTCAAGGGATTGATACTCGAGTGACTAACTATGGTTGCAACTCTATCGGAAATATCCTCCAACATGGGGTTATCCTTGAAAAAGCAACTTTGACCTTCAATGGTATTGGACACATTATCAAGGGTGCTAAGGGAGCTGATGCGCAGCAAGAAAGTCGTGTTCTCATGCTTTCAGATCAGGCGCGTTCAGATGCCAACCCCATTCTTTTGATTGATGAAAATGACGTAACTGCAGGTCACGCGGCTTCTATCGGTCAGGTGGATCCAGAAGATATGTACTACCTCATGAGCCGTGGCTTGGATAAGGCGACTGCTGAGCGTTTGGTTGTTCGTGGTTTCCTTGGCTCCGTAATTGTTGAGATTCCAGTCAAAGAAGTTCGTGACGAAATGATTGCAACTATCGAAGAAAAATTGTCAAAACGCTAAGGGGAAGCCTATGTTAGATGTAGAAGCGATTCGCAAGGATTTTCCAATTTTGGACCAGATTGTCAACGATGAACCTCTGGTCTATCTGGACAATGCTGCGACGACACAAAAACCACTAGCAGTTCTTGAAACGATTAACCGCTACTATGAGCAGGACAATGCCAATGTTCACCGTGGTGTTCATACCTTGGCGGAGCGAGCAACAGCTTCTTATGAAGCTGCTCGTGAAACCATTCGTAAGTTTATCAATGCAGGCTCTACAAAGGAAGTTCTCTTTACCAGAGGAACGACAACCAGTCTTAACTGGGTGGCACGCTTTGCTGAGGAGATTTTGACTGAGGGAGACCAGGTCTTGATTTCTGTCATGGAACACCATTCCAATATCATTCCTTGGCAGGAAGCTTGTCGCAAGACTGGGGCAGAGCTTGTCTATGTCTATCTCAAGGATGGAGCTCTGGATATGGATGACTTGCGCGCTAAATTGACGGACAAGGTCAAGTTTGTTTCGCTAGCTCATGCCTCTAATGTCCTTGGTGTGGTCAATCCTATCAAGGAAATCACGAAATTGGCCCACCAAGTTGGAGCTATCATGGTAGTGGATGGTGCTCAATCTACGCCTCATATGAATATTGATGTCCAGGACTTGGATGTGGACTTCTTTGCTTTTTCCGGTCACAAGATGGCTGGTCCGACTGGTATCGGTGTTCTTTATGGCAAAGAAAAGTATCTGGAACAAATGTCACCAATTGAATTTGGTGGTGAGATGATCGATTTTGTCTACGAACAATCTGCTAGTTGGAAGGAATTGCCTTGGAAATTTGAGGCTGGAACGCCAAATATGGCAGGTGCTATTGGACTTGCTGCAGCAGTGGATTATCTAGAAAAGATTGGTATGGATGCCATTGAAGCTCATGAACAGGAATTGATTGCATACGTCTATCCAAAATTGCAGGCCATTGAAGGTTTGACCATTTATGGTTCGCAAGACCTGGCTCAACGGTCAGGTGTCATTGCCTTTAACCTAGGTGATCTCCATCCTCACGACCTAGCGACTGCTTTGGATTATGAAGGAGTAGCCGTTCGTGCGGGTCATCATTGTGCCCAACCCTTGCTCCAGTATTTAGAAGTCCCAGCAACAGCTCGCGCAAGTTTTTATATCTACAATACCAAGGCAGATTGCGACAAACTAGTAGATGCCCTACAAAAGACAAAGGAGTTTTTCAATGGCACTTTCTAAACTAGATAGCCTTTATATGGCAGTGGTGGCAGACCATTCGAAAAATCCACATCACCAAGGGAAGCTGGAAGATGCTGAACAAATCAGTCTCAATAATCCAACCTGTGGCGATGTTATCAACCTCTCTGTCAAGTTTGACGCAGAGGACCGTTTGGAAGATATTGCTTTTCTAAATTCAGGATGCACGATTTCAACTGCCTCTGCTAGTATGATGACAGATGCAGTTTTAGGCAAGACCAAACAAGAAATTTTAGAGCTTGCAACCATTTTTTCTGAAATGGTTCAAGGGCAAAAAGATGAGCGTCAAGACCAACTTGGCGATGCAGCTTTCTTATCAGGTGTTGCTAAATTTCCGCAACGGATCAAATGTGCAACCCTGGCTTGGAATGCCCTTAAGAAAACAATTGAAGATCAAGAAAAACAGTAAGACAAGTTTCTTTTGTCTTACGAATCAGTAGAAATGAAGAATGAAAGAAAGGATATTATGGCTGAAGAAAGAGTAGAACCAAAACCAATTGACCTTGGTGAATATAAATTTGGTTTCCATGACGATGTAGAGCCTGTCCTATCGACAGGAAAAGGATTGAACGAAGAAGTCATTCGCGAATTATCAGCTGCTAAGGGAGAACCTGAGTGGATGTTAGAATTCCGTTTGAAGTCTTATGAAACCTTCAAAAAAATGCCTATGCAAACCTGGGGAGCAGACTTGTCAGAGATTGACTTTGATGACTTGATCTATTACCAAAAACCATCTGATAAACCAGCCCGTTCTTGGGATGATGTACCTGAAAAGATTAAAGAAACCTTTGAACGTATCGGGATTCCAGAAGCTGAACGTGCTTATCTAGCAGGTGCCTCTGCCCAGTACGAGTCAGAAGTGGTTTACCACAACATGAAGGAAGAGTTCCAGAAATTGGGTATTATCTTTACAGATACAGATTCTGCCCTCAAGGAATACCCAGACTTGTTTAAACAATACTTTGCTAAGTTGGTACCGCCGACAGACAACAAGTTGGCAGCCCTCAACTCGGCCGTATGGTCTGGAGGGACTTTTATCTATGTGCCAAAAGGTGTCAAGGTAGATATTCCACTACAAACTTACTTCCGTATCAACAACGAAAATACAGGTCAGTTCGAACGTACCTTGATTATCGTTGATGAGGGAGCAAGTGTCCACTACGTAGAAGGCTGTACAGCACCAACTTATTCTAGCAACAGCTTGCACGCTGCCATTGTAGAAATTTTCGCTTTGGACGGAGCTTATATGCGTTATACAACCATCCAAAACTGGTCTGATAATGTCTATAACTTGGTAACAAAACGTGCCAAAGCTTTGAAAGATGCGACTGTTGAGTGGATTGATGGTAACTTGGGTGCCAAAACAACCATGAAATACCCGTCTGTTTATCTAGATGGGGAAGGGGCCCGTGGTACTATGCTTTCGATCGCCTTTGCTAATGCTGGTCAACACCAAGACACGGGTGCCAAGATGATCCACAACGCACCGCATACAAGCTCGTCTATCGTTTCTAAATCCATCGCTAAAGGCGGAGGAAAGGTGGACTACCGTGGACAAGTGACCTTTAACAAAAATTCTAAGAAATCTGTTTCTCACATCGAGTGTGATACCATTATCATGGATGACTTATCAGCGTCAGATACCATTCCATTCAATGAAATCCACAACTCGCAAGTCGCTTTGGAACACGAAGCCAAGGTATCTAAGATTTCAGAGGAACAACTCTACTACCTCATGAGTCGTGGTTTGTCAGAATCTGAGGCTACTGAGATGATCGTTATGGGATTTGTAGAGCCCTTCACAAAAGAACTTCCAATGGAATATGCAGTTGAGCTGAACCGCTTGATTAGTTATGAAATGGAAGGATCTGTCGGATAAAACCCAAAAGGAGAAGCAAATGGGATTCTTAAAAAAATTATTTGGCAATGTTGAAAAAGCGAATAAAGGTGAAATTCCTGTCGAGGAAATTGTTCCACCTTTTACAGTTGATTTAGTAGAAGAAGCTGATGATTATTGGCGACAAATGGAACAAAACCTCTTGATAAACGCTGTAAAAGCTGCTGGTGGTCCTGAGGCCGTGGAACGTGCTTTTGTTCTTACTAATTTCAAGGAAAATCAAGAAACCTTTGAGCTCTTTTATCAGGTAAATGGTCAACTTCTTTCATGGAGAGAGATGGATGCGACTGTTGTTGATAAAATCAGCAATCAACTCCTTCCGCAAGCGGCAGAAGTAGCGCGTGCAGTAAATGAAAATTATGAAGAGGCAAATGTACCAGTAATCCAGTACGCTATGCTTCAGTTTGAAACTGCAACCATGGCTTGGTTTGGTCGGAAGCTGACAACAGCTTCTCCAGAAGCCCAATTGACTTTTGAAGAATTGGTATCAGGTTGGCGCGCTATTTTGGAACAAGAAGTTCCCAATCGTCCTTTAGATAGTGACCGTCCGTTCCCTTACTTTGAAGTTTAAAAAATCCCAAATCCCTAAAAAACTTTCAATGGAGTATACTGTTGAGCCTACTCGCTTGATCAGTAACAAATTGAAAGAATCAGTGGGTAAAAATGCAAATTCTGAACAGGAATTCTTTCTGTTCAGAATTTTTTTCAAAAACGAACCTAATAAATATTCACAAAAATGCTTTTATATGGTAAAATAAAACAATTACATTTAGTGGAGATGAAGCATGAATATTTTTAGAACCAAGGATGTTAGTCTGAGACAGACAGAGATGCATCGCCATTTGAAGTTGTGGGATTTGATTCTTCTAGGGATTGGTGCCATGGTGGGGACAGGGATTTTCACTATTACAGGAACAGCAGCGGCTACCTTAGCTGGTCCATCATTAGTGATTTCCATTGTGATTTCTGCCCTGTGTGTTTCTCTATCAGCCCTATTTTTTGCAGAATTTGCCTCTCGTGTGCCTGCAACTGGTGGTGCTTATAGTTACCTCTATGCGATTTTAGGAGAATTGCCAGCTTGGATTGCTGGTTGGTTGACCATTATGGAATTCATGACGGCTGTTTCAGGTGTGACGTCTGGCTGGGCAGCTTACTTTAAGGGATTGCTCAGTAATTATGGTATTGCCATGCCCCAATCCTTGAATGGAACCTTTAATCCTGAACAAGGTACCTATATCGATCTTCTACCTATTTTAGTACTGACATTGGTAACGGGATTGGTTTTATTAAATTCCAAGGCAGCCTTACGCTTTAATTCGCTTTTAGTGGTCTTGAAATTCTCAGCTCTCGCCTTATTTATCCTAGTTGGTATTTGGTACATCAAGCCAGAAAATTGGACGAATTTTGCTCCATTTGGTTTTGGTCAACTATATGGTGGAAGTACTGGGATTATGGCGGGCGCATCTTTGATGTTCTTTGGTTTTCTCGGATTTGAGTCAATTTCCATGGCAGTTGATGAAATTCAAAGTCCGCAAAAAAATATTCCTCGCGGAATTGTGCTTTCTCTAACAATCGTCACCATTCTCTATGCCTTGGTAACCTTAGTATTGACAGGGATTGTTCACTACAGTAAGCTCAATGTGGACGATGCAGTAGCATTTTCATTACGGAGTATTGGTATCGGCTGGGCAGCAAATTATGTTTCGCTTGTAGCCATTCTAACCCTGATAACCGTATGTATCTCTATGACTTATGCTTTATCTCGGATGATTTATAGCTTAGCGCGTGATGGACTTTTACCTCAAAGTTTCAAACAATTAAGCAAGACTAGTCGCGTTCCTAAAAATGCGACCCTTTTAACAGGAGTTGCTTCAGCCATTGCTGCAGGAGTCTTTCCTCTAGCTAGTATTGCAGCCTTCTTAAATATCTGTACGCTAGCTTATCTCATTTTGCTAGCCTACGGAATAATAAAACTCAGAAAGGATAAGGGTATGCCAAAAGAGGGAGAGTTTAAAACACCCTTGGTGCCACTTTTGCCAATTCTTTCCATTCTTATCTGTGTTTCCTTTATGCTTCAATATAGTCTAGATACCTGGATTGCCTTTAGCATCGCTCTTGTAGTTGGTCTAGTCATTTACTTTACTTACGGGTTCCGCCATTCAACCCTCGCAGAAGAAGAATAAAAGCTGGGAATTCCCAGCTTTTTTAATCTTTCACATAAGTGAATCCTTCACCCAGAATTTCATGAGCCTCAGTGATGGTGATAAAGGCTTGAGGATCAATTTTGTGAATCATATCTTTCATTTTAACGATTTCGTTTCGACCGACGATACAGTAGATAATTTTTAAATCCTTTTTGCTGTAGTAGCCTTGACCAGATATAAAGGTAACGCCACGTCCGAGTTCATCGTTAATCTCTTTGGCCAATTGATCAGGATATTGGGTAATAATCATAAATCCTTTACCAGCATAACCTCCTTCGCCTATCAAGTCGATAACACGAGCGATGATAAAGTCAAATAAGAGGGTATAGGTAACTAGACGAAGGTCCTGGAAGATAATCAAAATCAACATTAGGATAAAAAAGTCAATCCCAAAGAGCAATTTACCAATCGAAATATTGGTGTATTTGTTGAGGATACGGGCAACGATATCAGAGCCACCAGTGGTTCCACCAGCATTAAAGATAATTCCTAAACCAACCCCTAGTAAGACACCTGAGACTAAAGCGACAATGATGAGATCCCCTTGCAAGTCGATGTGCAAAGGAATGCGCTCAAAGATTGCTAGCCAAACGGAAAGTGAAATAGATCCTAGAAGGCTGGAGTATAGGGTCTTAGGTCCAAATATCTTCCAAGCCAGGATAAATAAAGGGATATTAATCAAGAGGTTCATCAATGAGACAGGAATCTTAAAGAGATAGTAGGTAATCAAGGTAATACCTGTCGCCCCACCCTCAAATAAATGATAAGGAACAACAAAGTAGGTAAGACCGAAGGCATAGATAGCAGCTCCCAAAATAATGGTAATAATCGGTTGAAGTTTTCGAATCATAGCTGTTCCTCACTTTTCTATAGATAGATTATACCAAAAATTCAGTTCTTTTCATCGGATCACTTATGATTTTTTATCATTTTTTTGATATAATAAAGGAGAAAATCCCAATCCTATCGAGAAGAATAGAAAGATTGAATTATGACACAAGTAAAAATTGTAACGGACTCTTCTGTTACTATCGAACCAGAAGTAGTTAAAGAATTAAATATCACTGTTGTCCCTCTATCAGTTATGATTGATAGTGTGCTTTATTCGGATGCAGATTTGAAAGAGGGAGAATTCCTTCATCTTATGCAACAAAGTAAGAATCTGCCTAAAACAAGCCAGCCCCCTGTAGGAGTGTTTGCTGAGGTCTTTGAAGAACTAGGTAAAGATGGCAGTCAAATTATCGCCATTCACATGTCCCATGCCTTGTCTGGAACTGTGGAAGCTGCTCGCCAAGGGGCAAGTCTCTCAACTGCTGATGTAACAGTTATTGATAGTTCCTTTACAGATCAAGCGATGAAGTTCCAAGTTGTTGAAGCCGCAAAACTTGCTAAAGAAGGTAAAGATTTAGAAACGATCTTAGCTCATGTAGAGGACGTCAAAAATCATACAGAACTCTATATCGGTGTTTCGACGCTAGAAAACTTAGTTAAGGGTGGTCGTATTGGACGTGTGACAGGATTACTAAGCTCACTCTTGAATATTCGTGTAGTAATGCAGATGAAAAACCACGAACTCCAACCAATCGCCAAAGGACGTGGAGCGAAAACTTTCAAAAAGTGGCTTGAGGAATTAACCAATACTCTTTCCCAAAAATCAGTTGCAGAAATTGGAATTTCCTATGCTGGAACGAACGAATGGGCGAATGAGATGAAGGCATTATTGCAACCTTATGTTGAGAAACCAATCTCTGTATTGGAAACTGGCTCTATTATTCAAACTCATACTGGAGAGAATGCTTGGGCGATTCTAATTCGCTACAATTCCTAAAAAAATAGAGAAAAAATGGTCAAAATAGTGTTTTTGACTTGACCTATAGCCGATTTTAGGATATGATTATATTTGTTAATTAGAAATTATTTGGAGGATTTGTTAACATGGCAAACAAACAAGATTTGATCGCTAAAGTAGCAGAAGCTACAGAATTGACTAAGAAAGATTCAGCAGCAGCAGTTGACGCTGTATTTGCAGCAGTAACTGAATACCTTGCAGCTGGTGAAAAAGTTCAATTGATCGGTTTCGGTAACTTTGAAGTTCGTGAGCGTGCTGCACGTAAAGGTCGCAACCCACAAACTGGTAAAGAAATCAAAATCGCAGCTTCTAAAGTTCCAGCATTCAAAGCTGGTAAAGCTCTTAAAGACGCTGTTAAATAATGAATTTTCAAAAAGCCTGTCATATCAAGCATTCGAGCTTGTCTGACAGGCTTTTTTTATTGTTTATTTGAAAAGTTGAGTTATGATTTTGTGCAAAAAGAAAAAGGTTCCCATGTTTGAGAACCTTCTTTTCATTAGTTTTTAGAAGCTGCTTGGAATTCAGGGTTTTTCCATGCTTCATCAATGATAGCTTGCAATTCCTTAGCAGATGCTTGCATTTTTTGAGTTTCAGCATCGTTCAATGGGATATTTACTGGACGAACAATACCGTGTGCACCAACAACAGCTGGTTGACCGATAAAGACGTTTTTAACACCGTATTGACCTTCTTGGAAGACTGAAAGTGGAAGTACTGCATTTTCGTCATCAAGGATTGCTTTTGTGATACGAGCAAGCGCTACAGCGATACCGTAGTATGTAGCTCCTTTTTTGTTGATGATTGTGTAGGCAGCGTCACGAACACCTTCGAACAATTCAATCAATTCAGCTTCTTGAACGTTTTGAGTGTCTTTAAGGAATTCTTCAAGGTTTACACCAGCGATGTTAGCGTGTGACCAAACCGCAAATTCAGAATCTCCGTGTTCACCCATGATGTAGGCGTGAACTGAACGAGCATCAACATCCAATTTTTCAGCAAGTGCTTGACGGAAACGTGCTGAGTCAAGTGAAGTACCTGAACCGATAACACGTTCTTTAGGGAATCCAGAGAATTTCCAAGTTGAGTAAGTCAAAACGTCAACTGGGTTAGCTGCAACAAGGAAGATACCATCGAAACCTGATTCAACAACTTGTGTTACGATTGATTTGTTGATAGCCAAGTTTTTACCTACAAGGTCAAGGCGAGTTTCACCCGGTTTTTGAGGAGCACCTGCAGTGATAACAACAAGGTCAGCGTCTGCACAGTCAGAGTATTGAGCAGCGTAGATTTTTTTAGGTGAAGTGAAGGCAAGGGCGTGGCTAAGGTCAAGCGCATCACCAACAGCTTTTTCATGCAATTGTGGAATTTCGATAATTCCAAGCTCTTGTGCAATTCCTTGGTTAACAAGTGCGAAAGCGTAAGATGAACCTACGGCACCGTCACCAACAAGGATCACTTTTTTGTGTTGTTTAGTTGAAGTCATTATCTAAACATCTCCTTCATTTTTTTTTAGGGGAATCCCCAGACACTTTCATTCTATCACTTTTAAAAAGCTTTGTCACGAATATTCTATTCGGTCATCGATGTAAACGTTTTAGTGATTTCCAAAGACTGAAATGAAGGACGAATTATGGTATAATATATCTAATTACTAATAGTGAAATGAGGCATTTATTAATGCAGGATAGAAATTTAGTGAATGTCAATCTGACAAAGGAGATGAAGACCAGCTTTATCGACTACGCCATGAGCGTTATCGTTGCGCGGGCCCTTCCTGATGTTCGAGATGGCTTAAAACCTGTTCACCGTCGTATTCTATACGGAATGAATGAACTAGGTGTTACACCAGACAAACCACATAAAAAATCAGCCCGTATTACAGGGGATGTTATGGGTAAATACCACCCACACGGAGATTCCTCTATTTACGAAGCCATGGTTCGTATGGCTCAGTGGTGGAGCTACCGTTACATGCTTGTTGATGGGCATGGAAACTTTGGTTCTATGGACGGGGACGGTGCTGCCGCGCAGCGGTACACTGAGGCACGTATGAGCAAGATTGCTCTGGAAATGCTTCGTGACATCAATAAAAACACAGTTGATTTCGTAGATAACTACGATGCTAACGAACGTGAACCCTTGGTTTTGCCAGCTCGTTTTCCAAACCTTTTGGTCAATGGGGCAACTGGTATCGCTGTTGGGATGGCAACCAATATTCCACCTCACAACTTGGGTGAAACCATTGATGCAGTGAAGTTGGTTATGGATAATCCTGAAGTGACGACTAAGGACTTGATGGAAGTCTTGCCTGGTCCAGATTTTCCGACTGGTGCTCTTGTCATGGGGAAATCAGGGATCCATAAGGCTTATGAGACTGGTAAAGGTTCCATTGTCCTTCGTTCTCGTACAGAGATTGAAACCACTAAGACGGGTCGTGAGCGGATTGTTGTAACGGAATTCCCTTATATGGTTAATAAAACCAAGGTACATGAGCATATTGTTCGCTTGGTTCAGGAAAAACGAATTGAGGGCATTACAGCCGTACGTGATGAGTCCAACCGTGAAGGCGTTCGCTTTGTAATCGAGGTTAAACGCGACGCGTCTGCCAACGTTATCCTTAACAACCTCTTCAAGATGACCCAGATGCAAACCAACTTTGGTTTCAACATGTTGGCGATTGAAAATGGTGTGCCAAAAATCTTGTCCCTTCGTCAAATTTTGGATGCTTATATCGAGCACCAAAAAGAAGTGGTTGTTCGCCGTACTCGTTTTGACAAGGAAAAGGCGGAGGCGCGTGCGCACATCTTAGAAGGTCTTTTAATTGCACTTGACCATATCGACGAAGTGATTCGTATCATTCGTGCCAGTGAAACAGATGCGGAAGCGCAAGCTGAGTTGATGAGCAAGTTCAAGCTTTCTGAACGTCAAAGTCAAGCTATCCTTGATATGCGTCTTCGTCGTTTGACAGGATTGGAACGTGATAAGATTCAGTCTGAATATGATGAATTGATTGCCTTGATTGCAGATTTGGCTGATATCCTTGCCAAGCCTGAGCGCGTGGCGCAAATCATCAAAGAGGAATTGGACGAAGTCAAACGCAAGTTTGGTGACAAACGTCGTACGGAGTTGATGGTCGGTGAAGTCTTAACTCTTGAAGATGAAGATTTGATTGAAGAAACGGATGTCTTGATTACCCTTTCGAACAAGGGCTACATCAAACGTCTGGACCAAGGTGAGTTTACTGCCCAAAAACGTGGTGGCCGTGGGGTTCAAGGTACTGGGGTTAAGGATGATGACTTTGTGCGTGAGCTGGTTTCAACCAGCACCCATGATCATCTGCTCTTCTTTACTAATAAAGGACGTGTCTACCGCCTTAAAGGTTATGAAATCCCTGAATATGGTCGTACCGCTAAGGGATTGCCAGTTGTCAATCTATTGAAGTTGGACGAAGGTGAGAGCATTCAGACCATTATCAACGTTGAGTCTGAACGTAGTGATGACGCCTATCTCTTCTTTACAACTCGTCACGGTATCGTGAAGAGAACCAGTGTCAAAGAGTTTGCTAACATTCGTCAAAATGGACTGAAAGCCTTGAATCTCAAGGATGAAGACGAATTAATTAATGTCTTGCTGACAGAAGAAGATACGGATATTATCATTGGTACCAAGTTTGGTTATGCTGTTCGCTTTAATCAATCAGCTGTTCGTGGCATGAGCCGTATCGCGACTGGTGTTCGAGGAGTCAATCTTCGTGAGGGTGACACAGTAGTTGGCGCTAGCGTGATTACAAACCAAGACGAGGTTCTTATCATCACTGAAAAAGGATATGGTAAACGTACACTTGCTACTGAATATCCTACTAAAGGCCGTGGTGGTAAAGGGATGAAGACAGCCAATGTTGCTGAGAAGAATGGTCCTCTGGCTGGTCTCCTTACTGTTAAAGGCGATGAAGACCTGATGATTATCACAGATACAGGTGTCATGATCCGTACAAATGTTGCCAATATTTCACAAACTGGACGCTCAACTATGGGAGTTAAGGTGATGCGTCTAGATCAGGATGCTAAGATTGTGACCTTTACTACGGTTGCTGCGGCAGAAAAAGAAGAAGTTGGGACTGAAATTGAAACAGAAGGTGAAGCATAATGTCTCATAAAAAAACGAAAAATAAAAAGAGTAAGAAAAATAAGCGCAGAAATCTATTTATCAATATTTTAGCGGGTTTCTTAATTCTTCTTTCCTTAGCCTTGATTTTTAATTCAAAGATTCGCGATATCTTTTTGGTATGGAATACCAATAAATACCAAGTCAATCAAGTCACTAAGGAAAATATAGATGAAAACCTAAAATCCGAGGGAAATTTTGATTTTGACTCTGTTAAGTCTATTTCATCTGAAGCTGTATTGGCTTCACAATGGGATGCTCAGAAACTTCCTGTTATTGGAGGTATCGCTATTCCTGAGGTGGAGATTAACCTCCCTATTTTCAAAGGGTTGGATAATGTAAACCTGTTCTACGGAGCAGGGACCATGAAACCAGACCAAAAAATGGGGGAAGGAAACTATTCTCTAGCCAGTCACCATATCTTTACTGCTGAAAATGCCAGTCAAATGCTCTTCTCACCTTTGGTCAATGCCAAAGCAGGTATGAAAATTTATCTGACGGATAAGGATAAAGTTTATACTTATGAGATTACAGAGGTAAAACGTGTTACACCAGACCGTGTAGATGAAATCGAAGATCGTGACGGCGTAAAGGAGATTACTTTGGTTACCTGTGTTGATTATAATGCGACCGAGCGTATAATCGTCAAAGGAATCTTTAAAGAATCAAAAGCTTATTCTGAGACTTCTGAGGATATTTTGAAGGCCTTTAATCAACCGTATAGACAACGTTATTAAGAATGAATGAACCAGTGAAGTGCTATTTCACTGGTTTTTATGTCAACAAAATAGGATCAAAATAGTTCTTATGAAAAAGGACAGGAAGACTTAGGATAAAGATTTTTAAGATAAATATTTTAGAATTTTACAGAAAACGCTTTCTAGAAAACAAGAATTATGTTATAATTATCACAAATAAAAGTTTAGGAGTTTTTTATGGTCTCTTCAGAATTTATTTCAAAGATTGAATTTGCTTGTAAGAAGAAAGAAAGTCTTTATAGCCAAAGTAAGTTTAAGTATGCGATTCGTTCCATGTTTGCAGGTGCTTTTCTAACATTTAGTACGGCTGCGGGTGCAGTTGGGGCTGACTTGATTAATAAGATCGCACCAGGCAGTGGACGCTTCCTCTTCCCATTCGTTTTTGCTTGGGGATTGGCCTACATTGTTTTCTTGAATGCTGAGCTAGTAACTTCAAATATGATGTTTTTGACAGCTGGTAGTTTCTTGAAAAAAATCTCATGGAGAAAAACAGCTGAGATTTTACTATACTGTACCTTATTCAACCTTATCGGAGCTTTGATAGCAGGTTGGGGCTTTGCCCACTCAGCAGCCTATGCAAATCTAACACATGATAGCTTCATTTCAGGGGGTGTTGAGATGAAGTTAGGTCGTTCCAATGAGCTAGTCTTGCTTGAAGGTATTTTAGCCAATATCTTTGTAAACATTGCCATTCTTTCATTCGTTTTGGTGAAAGACGGTGGCGCCAAACTTTGGCTTGTCTTATCAGCGATTTACATGTTTGTATTCTTAACAAACGAACACATTGCTGCGAACTTTGCTTCTTTTGCGATTGTTAAGTTTAGTGTTGCAGCTGATTCTATCGCAAACTTTGACATTCCGAACATCCTTCGTCACTGGGGTATAACCTTTGTCGGAAACTTTATCGGAGGAGGTCTCTTGATGGGCTTACCATACGCCTTCCTCAATAAAAACGAAGATACTTATGTCGATTAAAGAAATGAGCACGAGTTAATCGTGCTTTTTTGTTTGATGTGTATGACTAGTCATAGTTGTTCCTTATATCAAAATATAGAAAAACTGTATTGGAAAAGGCTAACCCAAGATGATACAATATACCTAATGAAGCTATTTGGAGGTCGTCTTATGACTCGTGATTTTAAATTTGAAACCCTACAATTGCATGCAGGGCAAGTCGTTGATCCAGCGACCAAGTCTCGTGCAGTACCGATTTATCAAACAACATCCTTCGTTTTTGATGACACGCAGGAGGGTGCAGATTTGTTTGCTTTGAGAAAACCAGGCAATATCTATACTCGTATCACAAATCCTACAACAGCAGCCTTTGAGGAAAGAATCGCTGCTCTTGAAGGTGGTGTTGGAGCACTAGCGACAGCATCTGGTATGGCTGCACTTACTTATACAATTCTTGCCCTTGCTCATGCGGGTGACCATGTGGTGGCTGCGTCAACTATTTACGGTGGGACTTTCAATCTCTTGAAAGAAACCCTTCCTCGTTATGGAATCACAACCACCTTTGTCGATGTGGATAATTTGGAGGAAGTAGAAGCAGCTATCGGTGACAATACCAAACTTGTCTTGATTGAAACCTTAGGGAATCCCTTGATTAACATTCCTGACTTGGAAAAATTGGCTGAGATTGCGCATAAACACCAGATTCCTCTCGTTTCTGACAATACTTTTGCCACACCATATTTGATTAACGTTTTCTCTCACGGTGTCGATATTTCAGTCCACTCAGCGACTAAGTTTATCGGTGGACATGGTACGACTATTGGAGGAGTGATTGTCGATAGCGGTCGTTTTGACTGGGCAGCTTCAGGGAAGTTCCCTCAATTTGTTGAGGAAGACCCAAGCTACCATAACTTGAGCTATACTCGTGACGTGGGTGCTGCAGCCTTTATTATCGCTGTTCGTGTTCAATTGCTTCGTGATACAGGTGCTGCCTTGTCACCATTTAATGCCTTTCTCTTGCTCCAAGGGCTTGAAACTCTCTCTCTTCGTGTTGAACGTCATGTGCAAAATGCAGAGAAAATTGTTGATTTCCTTGTCAACCATCCTAAGGTAGAAAAAGTCAACTATCCAAAACTTGCTGACAGTCCATATCATGCCTTGGCTGAGAAATATTTGCCAAAAGGTGTTGGTTCAATCTTTACCTTCCATGTCAAAGGTGGAGAGACAGAAGCACGCAAGGTCATTGATAATTTGGAAATCTTCTCTGACCTTGCAAACGTTGCAGATGCCAAATCTCTTGTTGTCCATCCTGCGACAACCACTCACGGTCAGTTGTCAGAAAAAGATCTAGAAGCAGCAGGTGTCACACCAAACCAAATCCGCTTGTCTATCGGTCTTGAAAATGTAGAGGATTTGATTGAAGATTTGCGTTTAGCCTTGGAAAAAGTATAAAGTAAGACAGATAAATAATTCGTAACTAATTATTAAATAAACTATATAAGGCTAGTACTATCTAGTCTTATATAGTTTATTTTGCTATAATAGTTTAAAATATGATTAGTATTATTGTTATGAGATTGTTAGAGAATATTAAGTAAACTTTAAGACGAACATAGAATCATTAAGAAAGGCAAGGAAACTACTTGTCTCTAAAAATTAACTTTCTTTTTCAACTCAAGAAGGTTTAGGGGATGGACGTTTGATTCAGGAATAGTAATAATAATCAAATGGAGCTAATCAGAATTAAATTATAGATGTAGAAGAAATTAGTCCTGAATTTGACTTATAAGATTCAGTTAAATCAATTAGTTTCAAATAAAATGAAAAATTTTTAAGAACTTAGAATGGTTGGAAAGTTTCCCGTTTTATCACTTAATGGTGTTGTGTTAAGAGTGATTATGTGAAATTGTTAAAAAGTAAAGTTTGATTTTGAAAAAAATAATTATAAATAAAAGGAGAAATTCTAAATGAGCCATTGCCATTCTGAACATAAAGAAATTAGTAATAATGTTCATACATTTTATATCGGATTTGATTTAGATGATTTTGGCAAGATTTCACAAGTAAAAAAGAAGTTTTATGACGAATTGTTTGACGACATTGCTTCTTTTGCTTTCGGATCACATAATGTAATGAAGAGAATCAAAGAACCTCAGGATATTTCTAAAGTTCAGAGGGAAGCATTGAGAAAAATGTATAATATACCAGAATTACAAGAAGCTAGTAGGTACTATCTTGAATCAGATTTAGTAGAGGATAAGTATCTTAAGCGTGGTGAGTTTGGAGAATTGCTTTTATATCATCTGCTACATGAATATTTTAATGCTGATGCTTTAATTTCAAAAATCTATTTCAAGGATAGCATGGGGCTACCAGCGCATGGTTTTGATGCAGTTCACGTAGATTCTGATAATCAAATCTTGTGGATTGGAGAATCTAAATTATATTCTGAATCTAGTTCTGCTATTGATGCTTTGATGAAAGATTTAGAAGAACATTTTAGAATATCATTTTTTGATTCTGAGTTTGTTATTATAGAAAATCGTGTTCATGATAGCGACATAGAACTTGATGATTTTATGAAAAAATTAATTAATCCCCAAACAAAAGTTTTAGATAAACTTGCTAATATCAATATTGCATTATTTGCTGGATTTGATAGCAAGTCATTGCAAGAGTTTGAAGATGAAGAGTCATTTAAGAAAAAATTAGAATCAGAGATTAATATTTTAGAAAAAAAAGCGTTAAAAAAAATAGAAGAGCATCCGTGGAATGAGCATTTAAATATTTTTTTATTTTTATTTCCCATTGACAACAAAAAAGAATTTGTCAAAGATCTACATTTAAAATTAAAAGGGGCGCAGCAAGGATGAAAAATATTAAAGAAATTCTAAAATATTCTGAGTTAAAAAATTATGAAGAAAATTTTGAACTTATTAAATATATTTCTAGTATTATTGATACATCTGATGCTAGAAAAGTAATAATTCATATCTTAGATATTTGGGAAAATGTAAATAATAACGCAAAAGAAATGTGGATTGATTTGATTGGAAGAGCAGGATTTTATCCGTATTATATTGAAAAAGTTTGTCAAGAAGAGCAATTAACTCTGTCACTTCAGGATCAAATAAAAACAGAATTTTTTAAATCTGATTATCTTCCAAATATATATTTTCATCAACAGCAAAAAGAAATAGAAATAGCTTTATCCAATGGAAATAATATAGCTGTAAGCGCGCCAACTAGTTTTGGAAAAAGCTTACTTATCGAAGAGATTGTAGCAAGAAAACAATTCTGTAATATCTTAATTATACAACCAACTCTTGCATTAATTGATGAAACAAGAAAAAAACTATCAAAGTATAAAGGAGATTATAATTTAATAATTAATACTCGTCAAATAGTTCTTGAGAAAAATATTTTTATTTTAACAGCTGAACGAGTGTTAGAATTTCCAAATCTTCCCAATATAGATTTTTTTGTCATTGATGAATTTTATAAAATTTGTAATCGTCTAAATGATAGTAGAATTGATTCTTTGAATGTTGCGTTATTAAGAGTTATGAAACATAATACCCAAGCAATGTTCTTAACTCCTACTGTAGATTCTTTATCGGAGGCTTTCCGAGAAAGGTATAAAGTTGCTTTTTTTAAAACAGATTATGCTTTAGTAAATACTAATGTCATCGAGGTTAGGAATAGAAATAATAATTTATTATCTGGTAACTCTAAAAAAAATAAATTATTTAAAATGCTATATAAACAAGAAGAATCAAGTATTGTATATGTAAAATCTCCGAATGAAGCCTATAAACTTGCCAAAGAATATGTAGACTATTTACGCAAGAATAAGATTGAGACTGAAAATAAAAAATTAGATATATTTGAATGGATTGATAATAATATATCTCCTAATTGGCAATTAAAAGAAATGTTAGAACATGGTGTAGGGGCACACAACGGAGCACTCCCAAGGCATGTAGTAACTTCAGAAATTGATTTATTTAATAAAAAGAAAATTAAAGTACTTTTTGCAACGGTTTCATTGATTGAAGGCGTGAACACAGTTGCGAAAAATATGTTTGTATATAGTCAACATAAAGGTGATAATAAAATTGACTTTTTTGATTTTGCAAATATACGTGGTCGGGCTGGTAGAATGAATGAACATTTCACTGGAAATGTTTATGTGTTTATTGATGAAATTGCAGATGAACATCTCACTATTGATGTACCTAGTGTTGATCAGAATCCTGTGTCAGATGAAATTTTAATTAATATTTCAAGTAACGAAGTGAAAGATATTGAACGAAAACAGAGATTAGAAGATGGTTTAGATAATGAAATCTTAGAAATTATTAAGAATAATCTTATTTCAGTAGAAGGTCAGAAGTCTTTGTATCGCTTTATAGAAAAAGAGCAAAAAACTGGTGGAATAGATTATTTAAGGTGGGATGGTATACCTAGTTATGATAAATTATGGCAAACTCTTTACTTAGGATATAAATTTTTGAAATCAAATGATAGAATCGGTTTTGTACAAAGTAGAGCTGTAATGTCGCTTAAATTTGTCAATCTATCATTAAGAAAAGTTATTGAAGAACAGTATAAATACTATTTGTCTGAAAAAAGAAAAGATCCTTTAAATAGTGCCATTGATTTTGTTTTGAAATTTCAAAAAACAGAAGCTGGGTACGAAATACCTAAAATTTTATCTGTGATTGATTCTATACAAAGACATGTATTCGATAAATTAGGTTTGCCTGCTGGGGACTATTCTGTATTTGCCTCTTTATTAGAGAATGAACAGATTGATGAAAGATTACAATTTTTAATTGATTATGGTGTACCAAGCTCAGCTGTAAAAAAAATTAGAAATATACCTGATAATCTTATTGAAGATTCTCATATAATACAATATCTAAGAAGAAATTTATCTCTTATAATTAGGAATTTGATTCCTTATGAAGCAAATTTATTAGAAGAAGCAATACGGTAGATATGAAAAAGACCCTAAAGAAGTAGATTAGGTATATTTTATTTTGAATAACACGAGGTACCCCCTATGAACGAAATCAAATGCCCCAACTGTGGGGAAGTCTTTACAGTAAATGAGAGTCAGTATGCCGAACTCTTGTCTCAAGTGAGAACGGCAGAATTTGATAAGGAACTGCACGATCGCATGAAGCAGGAGCTAGCCTTGGCTGAGCAAAAGGCTATGAATGAGCAACAGATTAAACTAGCTCAAAAAGACCAAGAAATCGCGCAACTGCAGAGTCAAATCCAAAACTTTGATACAGAGCAAGAGTTGGCTAAGAAAGAGGTTGAACAGACAAGTCATCAGGCCTTATTAGCAAAGGACAAGGAAGTGCAGGCCTTGGAAAACCAATTGGCGACCTTGCGTTTAGAGCATGAAAACCAACTGCAAAAGACTCTCTCTGATTTAGAAAGAGAGCGTGATCAGGTCAAAAACCAGCTCCTCTTGCAGGAAAAGGAAAATGAGTTATCTTTGGCTTCTGTTAAGCAAAATTACGAAGCTCAGCTCAAGGCAGCTAGTGAACAGGTCGAGTTCTATAAGAATTTCAAAGCCCAACAATCCACAAAAGCTATCGGGGAAAGTTTGGAACAGTATGCAGAGAGTGAGTTTAACAAGGTTCGTAGTTTTGCCTTTCCAAATGCCTACTTTGAGAAGGATAACAAGGTCTCTGCGCGTGGATCTAAGGGAGACTTTATCTTCCGTGAATGTGATGAAAATGGAGTGGAAATTATTTCCATCATGTTTGAGATGAAAAACGAAGCGGATGGGACAGAGAAAAGGCACAAGAATGCGGACTTCTACAAGGAATTGGACAAGGACCGTCGGGAGAAAAACTGCGAATATGCGGTTCTGGTGACCATGCTAGAAGCAGATAACGACTACTTTAATACAGGGATTGTTGATGTCAGTCATGAGTATGAAAAGATGTATGTGATTCGTCCCCAGTTCTTTATCCAGTTGATTGGTCTCTTGCGAAATGCTGCGCTTAATTCTTTGAAATATAAGCAAGAGTTGGCACTTGTCCGTGAACAAAACATTGATATCACTCACTTTGAGGAAGATTTGGATGCCTTTAAACTAGCCTTTGCCAAGAACTACAATTCAGCTTCAACTAACTTTGGTAAAGCCATCGACGAAATTGATAAGGCTATCAAACGCATGGAAGAGGTTAAGAAATTCCTAACCACATCCGAAAACCAACTCCGCCTCGCCAATAACAAATTGGAAGATGTTTCAGTAAAAAAATTGACCCGAAAAAACCCAACTATGAAAGCCAAGTTTGATGCGCTGAAGGGAGAGTGAGAAAGCAACAGATGAACGGTATTATTAACTTAAAAAAAGAAGCGGGGATGACTTCGCATGACGCGGTTTTTAAACTGCGTAAGATTTTGGGAACAAAGAAAATCGGTCATGGTGGGACCCTGGATCCGGATGTAGTGGGTGTTTTGCCTATTGCGGTGGGCAAGGCGACCCGCATGGTCGAGTTTATGCAGGATGAGGGCAAGGTCTATGAGGGGGAAATCACTCTCGGCTATTCAACGACGACCGAGGATGCTAGTGGGGAAGTAGTCGCAGAAACTCCTGTTTTGTCGCCCTTGGATGAAACCACTGTCGATGAAGCGATTGCGAGTCTGACTGGGCCTATTACTCAGATTCCACCTATGTACTCGGCTGTCAAGGTCAATGGTCGCAAGCTCTATGAGTATGCGCGTGCAGGTCAGGAAGTGGAGCGTCCAGAACGTCAGGTGACCATTTATCAATTTGAGCGGACGAGTCCGATTTCTTATGAGGGCGAACTTGCACGATTCACTTTTCGTGTGAAATGTAGTAAGGGGACTTATATCCGTATCTTGTCTGTTGACTTGGGAGAGAAGCTGGGTTATGCGGCCCATATGTCTCACCTAACACGTACCAGTGCTGCAGGTTTGCAGTTAGATGAGGCTCTTACCTTGGAAGAAATTGCCGAAAGAGTTGAGGCTGGTCAACTTGACTTTCTCCACCCTCTTGAGATTGGTACAGGGGACCTTGTCAAAGTTTTCCTAAGTCCAGAAGAGGCTACAGAAGTGCGCTTTGGTCGTTTTATCGAGCTAGACCAAACGGACAAAGAATTGGCTGCTTTTGAAGGTGATAAATTGCTTGCCATTTTAGAAAAAAGGGACAATTTCTACAAACCAAGAAAGGTTTTTGGCTAGTCTAACTGGAGTGTGGGGATGGATTTGTTTCCCCTAGACTATCCAAACCAGACTATAAATTTTGAAAAAAATATGATAGAATAGACGACGGATAAAAAAACGGAGGATAGCATGCAAAATAGACCAATCATTATCGGAGTGACAGGTGGTTCTGGTGGAGGAAAAACCAGTGTTTCAAGAGCCATTTTATCGCATTTTCCTGATGAAAAGATTTCCATGATTGAGCATGATTCATACTACAAGGATCAGTCTCACTTGACCTTTGAAGAGCGTGTCAAAACCAACTACGACCATCCTTTTGCTTTTGATACAGACTTAATGATTGAGCAAATTAAGGAATTGTTGGCAGGGCGCCCGGTGGACATCCCGACTTATGACTATACAGCGCATACACGGAGTAGCAAGACCTATCGTCAGGAGCCTCAAGATGTCTTTATCGTTGAGGGAATTTTGGTCTTGGAGGACAAGCGTCTGCGCGATTTGATGGATATCAAGATTTTTGTGGATACAGATGATGACGTGCGTATTATTCGCCGGATCAAGCGTGATATGGAGGAGCGTGGACGTAGCCTTGACAGTGTCATTGAGCAGTACTTAGGTGTAGTTAAACCTATGTACCACCAGTTTATCGAGCCGACTAAGCGTTATGCCGATATCGTCATTCCTGAGGGAGTCAGCAATACCGTTGCTATCGACCTTTTGACGACCAAGATTGCAAAGATTTTGGAAGAAGCGCGAAACAGTAAATAATCAGATGAGGAGGCCTAGCCTCCTTTTTCTATTTTTCCTTTAGTTTCAGTAGGAAAAAGGTGATTTTTAAGCATGTTTTTGGTATAATAATACCCATGGAAAAGCAAGAAAATGAATAGTAGGTGGAGATGGAAAAGTATTTATCGGTAACAACTTTGACCAAGTATCTGAAAATGAAATTCGATAAAGACCCTTACTTGGAACGGGTCTATTTAACTGGTCAAGTTTCCAACTTTCGTAAACGACCTACTCACCAATATTTCTCCCTAAAAGACGACCATGCAGTCATTCAAGCGACCATCTGGTCAGGGATTTATCAAAAATTGGGTTTCGACCTCGAAGAGGGAATGAAAATCAATGTGATTGGGCGTGTGCAAATCTATGAACCCAGCGGGAGCTACTCTATCATCATTGAAAAAGCTGAGCCTGATGGGGTTGGGGCGCTCGCGATTCAGTTTGAACAACTCAAGAAAAAATTGACGGAAGAAGGTCTATTTCAAGAGAGATTCAAGCAACCTCTTCCCCAATTTGCTAAGCGAATCGGTGTGGTAACCAGTCGCAGTGGAGCTGTTATTCGAGATATTATCACGACCGTCAGCAGACGTTTTCCAGGTGTTGATATCCTTCTCTATCCGACCAAGGTACAAGGTGATGGAGCTGCGGAGGAAATTGCTCGAAATATTGCGCGTGCCAATCAACGTGAGGACCTAGATGTTCTCATCATTGGTCGTGGTGGGGGTTCCATCGAGGATCTCTGGGCTTTTAACGAAGAGATCGTGGTACGGGCTATTTTTGAATCTCGTTTGCCAGTTATTTCTAGTGTTGGGCATGAGACGGATGTGACCTTGGCAGACTTTGTGGCCGATCGTCGTGCTGCGACGCCAACAGCTGCAGCTGAACTGGCAACACCTGTAACCAAGTTGGATCTTTTGACTCATTTGCAAAATCAAGAAAAACGGATGTCAACAGCAGTCCGAAATGTCCTATCTAAGAAACAAGAAGCTCTGAAAAAATGCAGTCAGTCTGTGATTTTTAGACAGCCAGAGCGCTTGTATGATGGTTATTTGCAACGGTTAGATCAACTACAACTACGCTTAAAACAAAGTTTGCGAACACAGATTTCTGATAATAAACAGCTAGTTCAAGCAAGGACGCATCAACTAGTCCAATTATCACCTGTTACCAAAATCCAACGCTATCAAGATCGCTTAAGCCAGTTGGACAAGCTCCTACGTAGCCAAATGGCGCTGGTTTATGATGCCAAGGTTGCTGAAGTGAAGCGACTTTCAGAAGCTCTGCTGATGTTGGATACCAGTCGAATCGTGGCGCGTGGTTATGCTATTGTCAAAAAGGAAGAGTCCGTAGTAGACTCGGTTGAGAGTTTGAAGAAAAAAGACCAAGTGACGCTTTTGATGCGAGATGGTCAAGTAGAATTAGAGGTTAAAGATGTCAAAACAAAAGAAATTTGAGGAAAATCTAGCAGAACTGGAGACCATTGTCCAAAGTTTAGAAAATGGTGAAATCGCTTTGGAAGATGCGATTGCCGCCTTTCAAAAGGGAATGGTCTTGTCAAAAGAGCTCCAAGCGACGCTGGACAAGGCTGAAAAGACCTTGGTTAAGGTCATGCAAGAAGACGGAACAGAAAGTGATTTTGAATGAAGAAGCAAGAAAAATTAGCTCTTGTCGAGTCTGCCTTGGAAGATTTTTATGGAGACCAGCAGTTTGCCTCTAGTTTGCGAGAGTCCGTTCTCTATTCCATTCATGCTGGGGGCAAGCGTATTCGGCCTTTTCTCTTGTTGGAGGTTCTGGAAGCCTTGCAAGTCGCTATTAAACCTGCTCACGCGCAGGTGGCCGCGGCCTTGGAAATGATTCATACAGGGAGCTTGATTCACGATGACCTTCCTGCTATGGATGATGACGATTATCGTCGTGGACGCTTGACCAATCATAAGAAATTTGGCGAAGCGATGGCAATATTGGCAGGAGATGCCTTGTTCCTAGATCCCTATGCCTTAATAGCGCAGGCGGATTTGCCAAGTCAGATCAAGGTGGACTTGATTGCCAACCTATCCCTTGCTTCAGGAAGTCTGGGAATGGTTGCAGGTCAGGTTTTAGATATGGAAGGCGAACACCAGCACTTGTCCTTGGAAGAACTCCAGACCATTCATGCTAATAAAACTGGAAAATTGCTAGCTTATCCCTTTCAAGCAGCTGCTATCATAGCTGAATTAGCACCAGAAATCCAAGCAAAATTGAAAACGGTTGGTGAATTGATTGGCCTTGCCTTTCAAGTCAGGGATGATGTGTTAGATATGACCGCTAGTTTTGAGGAAATCGGGAAGACTCCACAAAAGGATTTGCAGGCAGAAAAGTCAACCTATCCAGCCTTGTTGGGCTTGGAAGAGGCGATTGCCTTTTGTAACCAAACTCTGGATCAAGCTAATGTAAAATTAGAAGAAATTGCCCAACAGGTTCCCTTCAAGATAGAATCGATTGTGAAAGTAGTAGAAAGTTTGAGAATCAATGGCTAAGGAAAGAGTGGATGTACTAGCTTATAAACAGGGCTTGTTTGAAACGCGTGAACAAGCCAAGCGTGGTGTCATGGCTGGTCTAGTCGTAGCAGTCCTTAATGGGGAGCGTTTTGACAAACCAGGAGAGAAAATCCCAGATGATACTGAACTAAAACTCAAGGGTGAAAAACTCAAGTATGTCAGTCGAGGTGGTCTAAAACTGGAAAAGGCTTTGCAGGTCTTTGATTTATCAGTGGATGGCGCAACCACGATTGATATTGGGGCCTCCACTGGAGGATTTACTGACGTCATGTTGCAAAATGGTGCTGAGTTGGTCTTTGCAGTCGATGTTGGTACCAATCAGTTGGCTTGGAAATTACGTCAAGACCCACGGGTTGTCAGCATGGAGCAGTTTAATTTTCGTTATGCTGAAAAGACTGACTTTGAGCAGGAACCGAGCTTTGCCAGTATTGATGTGAGTTTTATTTCCCTCAGTCTGATTTTGCCTGCTTTGCACCGTGTCTTGGCTGATCAAGGTCAAATTGTAGCTCTGGTTAAGCCCCAGTTTGAAGCAGGTCGTGAGCAGATTGGGAAAAATGGAATCATTCGCGATGCCAAGGTTCATCAACATGTCCTTGAATCTGTCACTGCTATGGCAGTTGAACAAGGTTTTTCAGTGTTTGGATTAGACTATTCACCAATCCAAGGTGGACATGGAAACATCGAATTTTTGGCATATTTGAAAAAGGAAGATGGAGCAAGTAACCAAGTTGCTCCTGAAATAGAAAAAGTTGTAGAGAGAGCACATAGAGAATTTAAAGATGAATAAAAAAGAGAGACTTGAAAAAATTAGAAGATTTGTTACAGATTATCAAATTGGGACTCAGGAAGAAATCGTTGAGCACTTAAAGGAAGCAGGTATTTCTGCTACGCAAGCCACTGTCTCAAGGGACATCAAGGAGCTTGGGATTGTTAAAATTCCTTTGAAGAACAACACCTATATCTATGAGTTGCCAAAATCAGTCGTCAAAAGTTTGCAGTTGGCTGAGGACAATATTGTGAGTTCTGAGTTAATGGGAAATATGATCAATCTTGCTGTCATTCCTGGAAATACTATTTTTGTGAAGAGTCAGTTGGTTGAAGCATTTTCTGAACAGATTTTTAGCTGTCTAGCTGATGATGATTCTATCTTAATTGTAGCTAGAACAGCAGAGGCAGCTGAGGAAATTGTTGAACAAGTCAAAAAATGGTAGGTCAGTATGTTACTTGAAATTTCGATAAAAAACTTTGCCATTATTGAGGCGATTTCACTCAATTTTGAAAAGGGTATGACTGTTTTGACCGGAGAAACGGGTGCTGGAAAGTCTATCATTATCGACGCTATGAATCTCATGTTGGGGGCTCGTGCAACGACAGATGTTATTCGTCACGGTGCGCCAAAGGCAGAGATTGAGGGACTTTTTTCGGTTGAAAATAGTCGCCTTTTACAGGAACTTTTTGATGAGCAAGGTTTAGAATTGGGGGATGAGATTATCATCCGTCGGGAGATTTTGCAAAATGGTCGTAGTGTTAGTCGCGTGAATGGTCAGATGGTCAATCTTTCTGTCTTGCGTGCTATTGGGCAACACCTTGTGGATATCCATGGTCAGCATGACCAAGAGGAGTTAATGCGTCCTCAACTGCACATCCAGATGTTGGATGAGTTTGGTGATGCTGCTTTCTTGGACTTGAAGGAGACCTATCAGACGAGCTTTGATGCCTATCGCAAAATGCGTAAGCAGGTTTTGGAAGTCAAGAAAAACCAACAGGAACACAAGGCTCGTATTGAGATGTTGGAATTTCAAATGGCAGAGATTGAGGCTGCAAACTTGCAGGCTGGTGAAGACTTGGTTCTCAACCAAGAACGAGATAAACTCCTCAATCATAAAAATATTGCGGATACGCTAACCAATGCCTATAGCATGTTAGACAATGAGGAATTCTCCAGTCTTGCTAATGTCCGTTCAGCCATGAATGACATGGAAAGTGTCGAAGAGTATGACCCTGAATACCGTGAAATTTCAAGTTCTCTATCAGAAACCTACTATGTTTTAGAAGATATTACCAAGCGTTTGGAAGATATTATTGATGACTTGGATTTTGATGGCAATCGCCTCATGCAGGTTGAGAATCGCTTAGATCTTCTGAATACGATTACTCGCAAGTATGGTGGAACTGTGGACGACGTTTTGCTTTATTTTGCCAAGATTACGGATGAGTACAATCTCTTGACTGGAAATAACCTTTCTTCCGAAGATATGGAAGCAGAGCTCAAGAAATTGGAAGTTAATCTTGTTGATTTGGCAGGGCAGCTTGCATCAGCTCGCCATGACTTGGCCCAGCAGCTAGAAGCTGAGATAAAACAAGAGTTGCAAGATCTTTATATGGAGAAGGCTCAATTTCAAGTTCGCTTTAGCAAGGGCAAATTTAGTCGTGAGGGGAATGAAACGGTCGAGTTTTACATTTCCACCAACCCAGGTGAAGACTTTAAGCCTTTGGTCAAAGTTGCATCTGGTGGGGAATTATCCCGCCTTATGTTGGCTATCAAGTCAGCCTTTTCTCGTAAGGAAGGCAAGACCAGTATTGTCTTTGATGAGGTGGATACGGGAGTTTCAGGTCGTGTAGCCCAGGCCATTGCTCAAAAAATTCATAAGATTGGCCAGCATGGTCAGGTTCTTGCTATCTCTCACCTTCCACAAGTGATTGCCATCGCGGATTATCAATTCTTTATTGAGAAGATTAGCGATGAGCACTCAACGGTGTCGACAGTTCGTCTCTTGACTTTAGAAGAACGAGTAGAGGAAGTTGCTAAAATGTTGGCTGGGGAAAATGTAACAGAGGCGGCCCTTACCCAAGCTAGAGAATTATTGCAAACGAGGGAGAAATAAATGACAGACTATTATGTAATTGGAGATGTTCACGGAAAAGCAGGTATGCTGGAAGACCTTCTCAAAACATGGGATGGTCACACCCAGTTGCTCTTTCTAGGGGATTTGATTGACCGTGGTGAAGACAGTCGCCGTGTTCTAGAAATGGTCAAAGACTTGGTCGACAATCAAGGAGCTATCTGTCTATCAGGAAACCACGAGTATATGTTTCTGACTTGGCTCGATGACCCAGAAGAAAGCTATGACCATTATCGTCGCAATGGTGGAGATACAACTATTAACTCTATTTTAGGTCGTCCCTTGGATGCACCAGTTGATGGCGTAGAAGATGCCAAGCGTGTTGCGACTGAAGCGGCAGACTTGGTCGAATTTATTCGTCAAATGCCATTTGTGGTGGAGACAGACAAGTATATCTTTGTTCATGCGGGTATTGACTTGACCTTGGATGATTGGCATGAAACCACAGATTATAAGAAAGTCTGGCTCAGAAAGCCATTCCACGAAGCTGAAAATCATACTGGAAAAACGATTGTCTTTGGGCATACACCGGTTTATGGTTTGCTCAAGCAAGACCGAGGTACAGCTGAGCTTTGGATAACAGAGGATGGCAAGATTGGTATGGATGGAGGAGCTGTCTATGGTGGTGTCCTTCATGGAATCATCTTTACAGACCAAGGAATGACCGAACACCACTTTATCGAAAATGATGGCTTTATTGCCGAAGATTAGTACTCCTAGCAGGGTATGGTCTTGTCAAAATGTTAAAAACAATTTATAATTAATAGATACCCTGAAAGGAAGAGCATCATGAACTTAGAAGAATTAAAAAAACGACAGGAGAAGATTCGAAACTTCTCTATTATCGCCCATATTGACCATGGGAAATCAACGCTAGCAGACCGCATTTTGGAAAAGACGGAGACGGTTTCTAGTCGTGAAATGCAAGCCCAACTTCTGGATAGTATGGATCTTGAGCGTGAACGTGGGATTACCATTAAACTCAATGCCATTGAGCTTAATTACACTGCGAAAGATGGTGAGACCTATATTTTCCACTTGATTGACACACCTGGGCACGTGGACTTTACCTATGAAGTGTCGCGTTCACTAGCAGCCTGTGAAGGAGCAATTTTGGTGGTTGATGCGGCCCAAGGGATTGAAGCACAAACACTTGCCAACGTTTATCTAGCATTGGATAATGATTTGGAAATCTTGCCCGTCATTAACAAGATTGATCTACCAGCAGCTGATCCAGAGCGTGTGCGTACAGAGATTGAGGATGTCATTGGACTAGATGCCAGCGAAGCGGTCCTGGCTTCAGCCAAAGCTGGTATTGGTATTGAAGAGATTCTTGAGCAGATCGTTGAAAAAGTGCCAGCTCCAACTGGTGATGTTTCAGCTCCATTAAAAGCCTTAATTTTTGACTCAGTTTATGATGCTTATCGTGGGGTTATCCTGCAAGTGCGTGTTATGGACGGAGTGGTTAAACCTGGCGATAAGATTCAGCTCATGAGCAATGGCAAGATCTTTGATGTGACGGAGGTCGGTATTTTCACGCCGAAAGCAGTTGGTCGTGATTTTCTTGCGACTGGTGACGTTGGTTATATTGCGGCTTCTATCAAGACGGTTCAAGATACGCGCGTGGGTGATACAGTTACTCTAGCAAGCAATCCAGCGGCAGAACCGCTAGATGGATACAAGCAGATGAATCCTATGGTCTTTGCGGGTCTTTATCCAATCGAATCAAACAAGTACAATGACCTTCGTGAAGCCCTTGAAAAATTGCAGCTCAACGATGCCAGCCTGCAGTTTGAACCAGAAACATCTCAGGCCCTTGGATTTGGTTTCCGTTGTGGATTCCTTGGACTTCTCCATATGGATGTTATCCAAGAGCGTTTAGAGCGCGAGTTCAATATTGACCTCATCATGACAGCTCCGTCTGTTATCTATAAGGTTAACCAAACTGACGGTGAGTCTATGGATGTGTCTAACCCCTCTGAATTTCCAGATCCGACTAAGATCGCGACCATTGAAGAACCTTATGTCAAGGCGCAAATCATGGTACCGCAGGAGTTTGTCGGAGCAGTTATGGAATTAGCTCAACGCAAACGTGGGGACTTTGTGACCATGGACTATATTGATGACAATCGTGTCAATGTTATCTATCAAATTCCACTTGCTGAAATCGTCTTTGACTTTTTTGATAAGCTCAAGTCTTCGACACGTGGTTATGCAAGCTTTGACTATGAATTGTCAGAGTACCGTCCATCTAAGCTGGTTAAAATGGACATCCTTCTCAATGGTGATAAGGTCGATGCCCTTAGCTTTATCGTTCACAAGGACTTTGCCTACGAACGTGGGAAACTCATCGTTGATAAGCTCAAGAAAATCATCCCTCGCCAACAATTTGAAGTGCCGATTCAAGCAGCTATTGGACACAAAATTGTGGCTCGTACGGATATCAAGGCCCTTCGTAAAAACGTACTTGCCAAGTGTTATGGTGGTGACGTTTCTCGTAAGCGTAAACTTCTTGAAAAACAAAAAGCTGGTAAGAAACGCATGAAAGCTATCGGATCAGTAGAAGTCCCACAAGAAGCCTTCCTTAGCGTCTTAAGCATGGATGAAGAATAGAAATAGAAAACAAAACTCTTGAAGATTTTTCAAGAGTTTTTGCTTTAAATGAGAGCGATAAAATCGGAAACTAATAGAATTGATTAGGTTAAAATTTGACAGAAGTCCTTATTTTTCTTATAATGCAGATGGAAAGGTGGTAGGATGAAAAAATTATTAATTTTAGGTACTGTAGTTACTGCTAGTGTTTTTCTAGCTTCATGCTCTAATAAATCGCAAACAGCAACCGAAGAAAGTTCGTCTGCAGTTGTTAGTTCTTCTAGCAGTCAGGAAACGAGTAGCTCTAGCTCTACTGTTTCCGAAGCGAAGAAGGAAGAGACTCAAATCATCGGTTCGAATGAATATGGTTTTGTCAAGGTACCCAAATCTTGGGTTCGATTTCATGAAGTAGAAGGTGGAAACGATATACAGTATTGTGATGGAACAGATATCAACATTGTTACGTTAAATACCTTCAAGGCTGAGCAGTTTAATATCAGCGAAGAAGAATATGCTAAACTGGATGTAGTGACTGTCTCATCTAGTATTTTAACTTCCAAAGAACAAAGCTCTGATTTCAGTAAGGTTTGGGGCTCCAAATCGACAATTGGAGGTTATGAAGCCTATGTTGTCAATGCAATTGCTAAGTCAGGTAAATACCTCGTTACTTGGGTTTTCCGATCAAATGATGGTAAAATCCGCTATGTTTCACTTGAAGGGGATGGGGAAACTTTAAAAACAATCTTACCGATGGTTGAAAGTAGCTGGTCAACTACTAAAGCTGAATAAATGAAAAAAAGAAGATCCTTGGTCTTCTTTTTATTTTTTTTTACGAATAGATAGATGAGTAGCAAAAGAAACGGGGTTGTATATGAAGATCACAAACTATGAGATTTACAAATTGAGAAAAGCTGGGCTGACCAATCAACAAATTTTAAATGTTCTTGAATACGACGAGACTGTAGATCAGGAGCTCTTGCTAGGTGACATTGCAGAAATATCTGGATGCCGTAATCCTGCTGTCTTTATGGAACGCTATTTCCAGATAGATGATGCACAGTTGGAGAAGGAGTTTCAGAAATTTCCATCCTTCTCGATTCTTGATGACTGTTATCCTTGGGATCTGAGTGAGATTTATGATGCTCCAGTGCTCTTGTTTTATAAAGGGAATCTAGATTTATTGAAATTTCCAAAGGTTGCTGTTGTAGGGAGTCGTTCATGTTCGAGTCAGGGAGCAAAGTCGGTTCAGAAAGTCATTCAAGGTTTGGATAACGAGTTAATCGTGGTCAGTGGTTTAGCCAAAGGGATTGATACGGCTGCCCATATGGCTGCACTCCAGAATGGAGGAAGAACGATTGCCGTCATTGGAACAGGCTTGGATGTTTTCTATCCCCGTGCCAATAAACGTTTGCAAGAACACATTGGCAATCACCATTTGGTACTTAGCGAATACGGACCAGGTGAAGAACCCTTGAAATTTCACTTTCCAGCTCGTAATCGCATCATTGCTGGCCTTTGCCGTGGTGTGATCGTCGCAGAGGCAAGAATGCGTTCTGGGAGTCTCATTACCTGTGAACGTGCCATGGAGGAAGGACGCGATGTTTTTGCCATTCCAGGGAACATTCTTGATGGCCATTCAGATGGTTGCCACCACTTGATCCAAGAGGGGGCAAAGTTAGTCACAAGTGGTCAAGATGTGCTGGCAGAGTTTGAATTTTAAGGAGAAATTTGTTCACTCAGATAAACTTTTCTTCTATATATAGAAGTTAAGTCTTGACAGCTATAGAAAAATGGTTTACACTTTATAAAGTTTATTACTTTGAAAAGGTGTGATAGTGTGGCTACGGCAACAAAGAAGAAAAAATCAACAGTTAAAAAAAATCTAGTCATCGTGGAGTCGCCTGCCAAGGCGAAAACGATTGAGAAATATCTAGGCAGAAATTACAAGGTTTTAGCCAGTGTCGGGCATATCCGTGATTTGAAAAAATCCAGTATGTCAGTCGACATTGAAAATAACTATGAACCGCAGTATATCAATATCCGAGGCAAAGGCCCTCTCATTAATGACTTGAAAAAGGAAGCTAAAAAGGCCAATAAAGTCTTTCTGGCGAGTGACCCGGACCGTGAAGGAGAAGCAATTTCCTGGCATTTGGCTCATATCCTTGATTTGGATGAGAATGATGCCAACCGTGTAGTTTTTAATGAAATCACTAAAGACGCAGTAAAAAATGCCTTTAAAGAACCTCGCAAGATTGATATGGACTTGGTCGACGCCCAACAAGCTCGTCGTGTCTTGGACCGCTTGGTAGGGTATTCAATTTCGCCAATTTTGTGGAAAAAGGTCAAGAAGGGCTTATCAGCAGGACGCGTGCAGTCTGTTGCCCTTAAGCTCATCATTGATCGTGAAAATGAAATCAATGCCTTCCAACCAGAAGAATACTGGACAATTGATGGAGTCTTTAAGAAGGGAACCAAGCAATTTCAAGCTTCTTTCTATGGTATGAATGGCAAAAAGATGAAATTGACCACCAATGAAGAGGTCAAAGAAGTCTTGTCCCATTTGACTAGTAAAGATTTCACAGTAGACCAGGTAGATAAGAAAGAACGCAAACGCAATGCGCCCCTACCGTATACGACTTCAACCATGCAAATGGATGCGGCTAACAAAATTAATTTCCGTACTCGAAAGACCATGATGGTGGCTCAGCAGCTCTATGAAGGGATCAATATCGGATCAGGTGTGCAAGGTTTGATTACCTATATGCGTACAGACTCGACTCGTATCAGTCCTGTGGCTCAGAATGAAGCGGCAAGCTACATTAACGACCGTTTTGGTAGCAAGTATTCCAAGCATGGTAGCAAGGTCAAGAATGCCTCAGGTGCTCAAGATGCCCACGAAGCCATTCGTCCATCTAGCGTCTTTAACACACCAGAAAGCATCGCTAAGTACTTGGACAAAGACCAGCTCAAACTTTATACCCTTATCTGGAACCGTTTTGTGGCTAGCCAGATGACGGGAGCTATCTTTGATACCATGGCTGTTAAGCTATCTCAAAATGGGGTTCAGTTTGCGGCAAATGGAAGCCAAGTTAAGTTTGATGGGTATCTTGCTATCTACAACGACTCTGACAAGAACAAAATGTTGCCAGATATGGCAGTTGGGGATGTGGTCAAGCAGGTCAATAGCAAGCCAGAGCAACATTTCACCCAACCGCCAGCTCGCTATTCAGAAGCGACTCTTATCAAGACCTTGGAAGAAAATGGAGTTGGACGTCCGTCAACCTATGCTCCGACCATTGAAACCATCCAAAAACGTTACTACGTTCGTCTGGCAGCTAAACGTTTTGAACCGACAGAACTGGGAGAAATTGTCAATAAACTCATCGTTGAATACTTCCCAGATATTGTCAATGTGACCTTCACAGCTGAGATGGAAGGAAAACTGGATGATGTCGAAGTTGGTAAAGAGCAGTGGCAACGTGTCATTGACACCTTTTACAAACCATTCTCTAAAGAAGTAGCCAAGGCTGAATCTGAAATGGAAAAAATCCAGATCAAGGATGAGCCTGCTGGATTTGACTGTGAAGTTTGTGGCAGTCCGATGGTGATTAAGCTCGGTCGTTTTGGTAAATTCTATGCTTGTAGTAATTTCCCAGACTGTCGTCACACACAAGCCATTGTCAAAGAGATTGGAGTCGAGTGTCCGAGCTGTCATCAAGGACAAATCATCGAACGCAAAACCAAGCGCAATCGTATCTTCTATGGTTGCAATCGTTACCCAGAATGTGAGTTTACTTCCTGGGATAAACCAATTGGCCGTGACTGTCCAAAATGCGGACACTTCCTTGTGGAGAAAAAAGTCCGTGGTGGTGGCAAGCAGGTTGTATGTAGTAATGGCGACTACGAAGAAGAGAAAATTAAATAAAATGAAGAGTCCTGAAAATGAATTTCAGGCTCTTTTTTGTTGATGCTTGACAAATTTCCCCCTTGTATGCGAAACTAGAGGAAGAGTAATTTATCTAGGAGAAATCATGCGTATTATTTATCTCTGTATTGGCTTTATTTCACTGGCTTTAGCTGTTATTGGAGTTGTCCTACCACTTTTGCCAACAACACCCTTTCTTTTGTTAGCTATCGCTTGCTTTTCAAAATCTTCTAAGCGTTTTGAAGACTGGCTTTATCATACAAAGCTTTATCAGACCTATGTGGCTGATTTTCGGGAAACCAAGTCTATAGCGCGTGAACGCAAGAAAAAAATCATCGTATCTATCTATATCTTGATGGGAATCTCTATCTATTTCGCTCCTCTCTTACCTGTTAAAATTGGTCTGGGAGCCTTGACTATCTTTATCACCTACTATCTCTTTAAAGTCATTCCTGACAAAGAATAGATAAAAATAGTAGTTATTTGCCTTGATAAAAATGAAAGCATATTTAAAATAATATGATATAATAAATTCAAAGAAAACATCAAGGAGAATCAAATGATTTACGAATTTTGTGCTGAAAATGTGACCTTGCTAGAAAAAGCGATGCAGTCTGGAGCTCGTCGAATCGAACTTTGTGACAATCTAGCAGTGGGTGGAACAACACCTAGCTATGGAGTGACCAAGGCAGCGGTTGAACTGGCAGCTAACTACGACACGACCATTATGACCATGATTCGTCCCCGTGGTGGCGACTTTGTCTATACTGATCTTGAAATAGCGATCATGCTAGAAGACATTCGTTTGACTGCTCAGGCTGGAAGTCAAGGTGTTGTATTTGGTGCTTTAACTGCTGATAAGAAGTTGGATAAGGCTAATCTTGAAAAGCTGATTGCCGCATCTAAAGGAATGGAAATTGTCTATCACATGGCCTTTGATGAATTGAGTGATGAAGACCAGTTGGAAGCCATTGACTGGCTCAGCCAAGCCGGAGTCACTCGTATCTTAACTCGTGCTGGTGTGTCTGGAGACTCGCTAGAGAAACGTTTCGCTCATTATCACAGAATTTTGAAACATGCAGCTGGTAAAATTGAAATTCTACCAGGTGGGGGGATTGACTTGGACAACCGTCAAACCTTTATCGACCAGCTGGGTGTGACACAATTGCATGGAACTAAGGTTGTCTTTTAAAAAATAGAAAGGAACTGCTAGCTTTGGGTAGCAGTTTTCACTTATGTTTGAAATTTTTAAATCCTATCAGTTTAATCAAGAAAAAGCCAGTGCCTACGGTTTTATAGAAAACGAGGGAGTCTGGACCTACAGTTTACAGATCTTGGATGGAGCCTTTGTCATGAAAGTATCCACCTCTACGGATAAAGTGAGCTTTCAAGTTTTTGATCAGGAGACTGGTGACCTTTATCCTCAAGTCCATATGGAAAGCATGAGAGGGACTTTTGTAGGAACTGTTCGTCAAGCTTGTCTGGAGATTCTCTATCAAATTCGGAAGGCTTGTTTTGATGTGCAGGATTTTATCTGCCCTCAGACTAAGCGTATCATGGATCAGATTCAGGAAAAGTATGGTAATCAGTTGGAGTATTTGTGGGAAAAGTCACCTGATACAGCTGTATTGCGCCATGGAGGCAATCAAAAGTGGTATGCTGTTTTAATGAGAATCCCATGGGATAAGCTGGAAAAGGGCAGAGAAGGGCTAGTCGAAGCAATCAACCTCAAACACGACCAAGTAGCTGACCTGCTTTCACAAAAGGGTATTTATCCAGCTTTTCATATGAATAAACGCTACTGGCTTAGTCTGGCGCTTGATGATAGTTTGCAAGATGAAGAAGTGATAGAACTCATCGAAAGAAGTTGGAACTTGACTGTGAAAAAATAAGGAAAGTTACTTGAGTTTTCAAATACTTTCAATTAGCAAAATATTCTTTACTGAAGAAATTTTCAGAAAATATTGGATTTTTTCTTGACAAGTGTTTTTAGCTATGCTAAAATACTAAACAAGATATCAAACGAAGGAGAAAGTCAAACATGAAAACAGCTAAGTTTAATCAATTTGCTTTGTTGTTGAGGTACTCGGGCTAGTGCAAAAGCATTAGTCCTGTTTGGCTTACCAAGCGGGAGTAAATCAACATCTCGCTTGGGCTTCTAAGCGAGATGTTTTTTTAAAACCACATTTGGAAAAGGGGAAATCTTATGCGTAAAGTTGAATTTTTTGATACAAGCCTTCGTGATGGGGAACAAACACCTGGTGTTAACTTCTCAATAAAGGAAAAAGTTTCCATTGCAAGACAGCTGGAGAAATGGGGAATTTCTGTAATTGAAGCTGGTTTTCCGGCTGCTAGTCCAGATTCATTTATAGCCGTTCAAAAAATTGCTAGAGCCATGAAAAAAACTGCAGTGACAGGATTAGCTCGTTCTGTAAAATCTGATATTGATGCTTGTTATGAGGCGCTTAAGGATGCCAAGTATCCTCAAATTCATGTCTTTATCGCTACCAGTCCGATTCACCGCAAGTATAAGCTCAATAAGAGCAAGGAAGAGATTTTAGAAGCTATCAAGGAACATGTTTCTTATGCTCGTTCTAAGTTTGAAATCGTCGAATTCTCTCCTGAAGATGCGACTAGAACAGAGTTGGATTTCCTATTACAAGTCGTTCAAACAGCGGTCGATGCAGGAGCATCTTATATCAATATCCCTGACACAGTTGGCTTTACGACTCCAGAAGAGTTTGCACGTATCTTTGATCACTTGACTGAAAATATTAAATCAGATCATAAAGTTGTCTTTGGTGTCCACTGTCACGATGATCTCGGTATGGCAACTGCAAATACTTTGACAGCAATTAAACATGGTGCTGGACGTGTCCAGGGAACTATTAATGGTATCGGTGAACGCGCAGGTAATGTTGCTCTTGAAGAAGTAGCTGTTGCTTTGAAGATTCGTGAGGATTTCTTCCAAGCAACTAGTGATATTGTTTTGGATGAAACAATGAATACGTCTGAAATGGTTTCTCGCTTCTCTGGTATTCCAGTTCCTAAAAACAAGGCTGTGGTTGGTGGTAATGCCTTCTCTCACGAGTCTGGTATTCACCAAGATGGAGTCCTTAAAAATCCTCTCACTTATGAAATCATCACACCTGAATTGGTCGGTGTCAAGAGCAATAGTCTTCCACTTGGTAAATTGTCAGGTCGCCATGCCTTTGTTGAAAAACTAAGAGAACTGGCCCTAGATTTTACAGAAGAGGATATCAAACCACTCTTCGCTAAGTTCAAGGCACTGGCAGATAAGAAACAAGAAATCACAGATGCAGATATTCGAGCTCTGGTAGCTGGAACCATGGTTGAAAATCCAGAAGGATTCCATTTTGATGATTTACAACTTCAAACTCATGCAGACAATGACATTGAAGCGCTTGTTAGTCTGGCTAATATGGATGGTGAAAAAGTCGAATTTAATGCGACAGGACAAGGTTCCGTTGAAGCAATCTTTAACGCTATCGATAAGTTCTTTAACCAATCTGTTCGCTTGGTGTCCTATACCATTGATGCTGTGACAGATGGAATTGATGCTCAAGCTCGTGTCTTGGTTACTGTTGAAAACAGAGATACAGAAACCATCTTTAACGCAGCAGGCCTCGATTTCGATGTATTGAAGGCTTCGGCTATTGCTTATATCAATGCTAATACCTTTGTTCAAAAAGAGAATGCAGGTGAGATGGGGCATAGCGTTTCCTACCGAGACATGCCTAGTGTGTAAAGGAGATGGCTATGACAAAGAAAATAGTAGCTCTAGCAGGGGATGGAATCGGTCCAGAAATTATGGAAGCTGGTTTAGCGGTTCTGGAAGCTCTAGCTTCAAAAACGGGCTCTGACTATGAGATAGATAGATGCCCCTTTGGAGGTGCAGGTATTGATGCTGCGGGGCATCCCTTACCTGATGAAACCCTCAAGGCATGTAGAGAAGCAGATGCTATTCTCCTTGCGGCTATCGGTAGTCCCCAGTATGATGGGGCGGCAATTCGGCCTGAACAAGGCTTGCTAGCTCTTCGTAAGGAACTCAATCTCTATGCCAATATTCGGCCTGTAAAAATCTTTGATAGTCTCAAGCATTTATCACCACTTAAACCAGAACGAATTGCTGGTGTAGACTTTGTCGTGGTGCGTGAGTTGACAGGTGGGATTTACTTTGGGGATCATATCCTTGAAGAGCGAAAAGCGCGTGATATCAACGACTACAGCTACGAAGAAGTAGAGCGGATTATTCGCAAGGCATTTGAAATTGCAAGAAATCGGAGAAAACTCGTTACTAGTATCGATAAGCAAAATGTTCTAGCAACATCAAAACTCTGGCGCAGAGTAGCTGAGGAAGTCGCGCAGGATTTCCCAGATGTGACCTTGGAAGACCAGTTGGTGGACTCAGCTGCCATGCTTATGATTACCAATCCTGGCAAGTTTGATGTCATCGTGACGGAAAATCTTTTTGGAGATATTCTATCTGATGAATCAAGCGTTCTATCAGGCACTCTTGGTGTTATGCCATCAGCCAGTCATTCTGAAAAGGGGCCAAGTCTTTATGAGCCTATTCACGGTTCGGCACCCGATATTGCAGGTCAAGGAATCGCTAATCCTATTTCCATGATATTATCTGTTGCCATGATGTTGAGAGATAGTTTTGGACTTTATGAGGATGCAGAGCGTATCGAATATGCTGTTGAAGCTAGTTTAGCGGCTGGTATTTTAACAAGAGATATAGGAGGACAGGCTTCAACCAAGGAAATGACAGAAGCCATCATTGAAAGATTATGAAGATAAATGAAGGAATCACGCTTGCTCTCTTGATTTGGAATTTGCTGATTTTCTTGATTTATGGCATTGACAAATCCAAGGCAAGAAGAGGTGCTTGGCGCGTACCAGAGAAAATCTTACTCATTTTAGCCCTTACTTGTGGTGGTTTTGGTGCCTGGTTGGCAGGAATCACCTTTCACCACAAGACTAGAAAATGGTATTTTAAAACAGTTTGGTTTCTCGGGATGGTGACCACACTAGTAGCCTTATATTTTATTTGGAGGTAATGGATGGCAGGAAAATCGATTTTTGATAAATTATGGGACCGTCATGTCATCACAGGAGAAGAAGGGCAGCCCCAACTCATGTATGTGGACCAGCACTATATTCATGAAGTGACTAGTCCCCAAGCTTTTCAAGGATTACGAGATGCAGGCCGCAGATTGAGACGACCAGACTTGACATTTGGAACCTTTGACCACAATGTACCAACGGTCAACATCTATGATATTCGAGATGTCATTTCCAAGGCTCAAATTGATAAGCTTGCTGAAAATGTTGAGGAGTTTGGGATTGAACATGCTGCCCACGGTTCTGAAAAGCAGGGAATCGTTCACATGGTAGGTCCAGAGACAGGACGGACACAACCAGGAAAATTCATCGTCTGTGGAGACAGCCACACAGCTACCCACGGAGCTTTCGGAGCTATCGCCTTTGGGATTGGGACCAGTGAGGTCGAGCATGTCTTTGCTACCCAGACACTCTGGCAAGTTAAACCCAAGAAAATGCTGGTAGAATTCACTGGTGTTCCTCAAAAAGGAGTTTATTCTAAGGATTACATTCTCGCCTTAATTGCCAAGTACGGCGTTGCCTGTGGTGTTGGCTATGTGGTTGAATATCGTGGAGAAGCCATTGATGCACTGAGCATGGAAGAGAGAATGACCATCTGCAATATGTCCATCGAGTTTGGCTCCAAGATGGGAATCATGAATCCAGACCAGACTACCTATGACTATCTCAAGGGACGGGAATGTGTTCCCGAAGCTTTCGAGGAGGCTGTTGCTGACTGGAAGACGCTTGTCAGCGATGACGATGCTGTTTATGATAAGGTTATCCGGATGGATGTCTCAGACTTGGCTCCTATGGTGACCTGGGGAACCAATCCTGCTATGGGCGTTGACTTTGACAGTAGCTTCCCAGAAATTAAGGATATGAACGATGAACGTGCTTATCATTACATGGACTTGGAGCCTGGTCAAAAGCCAGCGGATATTGAACTAGGTTATATCTTTATCGGGTCTTGTACCAATGCTCGACTCAGTGACTTACAGCTGGCTGCGCGATTTGTCAAAGGGAAGAAAATTGCTCCCAATCTAACAGCAATTGTAGTGCCAGGATCGCGTCCTGTCAAACGAGCTGCGGAGAAGTTGGGCTTGGATAAAGTATTCTTAGACGCTGGCTTTGAGTGGAGAGACCCAGGTTGCTCTATGTGCTTAGGGATGAATCCGGACAAGGTTCCTGATGGGGTTCACTGTGCCTCAACCAGCAACCGTAACTTTGAAGACAGACAGGGATTTGGCGCTAAGACCCATCTTTGCAGTCCAGCTATGGCAGCTGCGGCGGCTATCGCAGGGCGCTTCGTAGATGTTCGGCAAATGCCAGAGGCCCAGTAAGGAGAGGATATGGAGAAATTTACAGTTTATACGGGAACGACCGTTCCTCTCATGAATGATAACATTGACACTGACCAAATCCTCCCCAAGCAGTTTCTCAAGTTAATTGATAAGAAAGGCTTTGGTAAGTACCTCATGTATGCTTGGCGTTATTTGGACGATAAGTATACTGAGGATCCAGACTTTGTCTTTAACCGACCTGAATATCGTAAAGCCAGTATCCTCATCTCAGGGGATAACTTTGGGGCAGGTTCTTCAAGGGAACACGCAGCTTGGGCTCTAGCCGACTATGGTTTTAAGGTCGTGATTGCAGGATCTTTCGGGGACATTCATTACAATAATGAACTCAATAATGGTATGTTGCCTATTGTTCAGCCTAGGGAGGTTAGAGAAAAGCTAGCCCAACTCAAACCGACCGACCAGGTAACTGTAGACTTGGAACAACAAAAAATCATCTCACCAGTTGGAGAATTCACTTTCGAAATTGATAGCGAATGGAAACACAAGCTCTTAAATGGTTTGGATGATATCGGTATTACTTTGCAGTATGAAGATTTGATTGCTGCCTATGAAAAACAACGACCAGCCTACTGGCAGGAATAGAAAAATAGAAAAGGAAATATAGAACTATGACAAAACACATTCAATGGAACGGTACACTTTCACAAGAAGGCTATGACATTTTAAAAGGTGAGGGCGGATGTATCGTTTGCCCTACAAAAGTTGGTTACATTATCATGACGAGCGATAAGGCAGGTCTTGAACGCAAATTTGAAGCTAAAGAGCGTAACCGTAACAAACCAGGTGTTGTACTTTGTGGTAGCATGGACGAGCTACGTGCTTTAGCACAACTCAACCCAGAAATTGAAGCCTTCTACCAAAAACATTGGGACGAAGACATTCTCCTAGGTTGTATCCTTCCTTGGAAACCAGAAGCTTTTGAAAAACTCAAAGCATACGGTGATGGCCGTGAAGAACTCATGACTGACGTTCGTGGTACTAGCTGTTTTGTCATCAAGTTTGGTAAATCTGGTGAACAACTGGCTGCTAAACTTTGGGAAGAAGGTAAAATGGTCTATGCCTCATCAGCCAACCCATCTGGTAAAGGAAACCGTGGTAAGGTGGAAGGTATCGGTCAACGTATCGAAGGAGCAGTGGACCTTGTCATCGAAGCAGACGACTATGTGGCATCCATCCAACCGGACAAAACGATTGAAACTCGCTACGAGCAAGGTGTGATGGTATCAATGGTCGATAAGGACGGCAAACTCATCCCAGAACAAGGAGGAGACCGTTCAATCTCACCAGCGCCAGTTGTTATCCGCAAAGGGCTTGACATTGATAAAATCATGATGCATTTGTCAGATACCTTTAACTCATGGGACTACCGTCAGGGTGAGTATTATTAATATTGAAAAGAAGTCTAGTGTTAAGAAACATTGAAGCTCCTAACACTGGGCTTTTTCTTTGGAAATTCTTTTCTTTTTTAAATAGATATGATATTCTAGGAGTGGACTGTGGTTAGAAGATAATTTAGCAAAAGTCAAATGAATTATCATTAAATATTGTGTTTTGAAATGGAAAAATTTTATGGAGAATATAGTGAACTTTTGGTTAATTGCGATTCCTACGCATAAAGGTATATGGGATGATTTTATAAAAAATAATAAACTTTCTATTGATTTTTCAAATTATAATATTTCAGATTTATTTAAATATAACAATTATCGGGAGCTTCCTGCTGGGGATAAACAAAAGAAGTTTATATGGCAATTTGCACATAAAATTAAAGTTGGCGATATTGTGATAGCTAAGAAAGGAATATCAAAATTTTATGGAATCGGAAAAGTAATTAAATCCTACTATTATGAATCATCAAAAGAAAAGTTCAACCATTCTATTGGTGTAGAATGGTTGAAAATTGGTGAATGGAACATGGGTAATAACACAAACAGACATACAGTGTATTGGGATAGAAATTCAGAACGTATCAATTTATATAAATCCATTCTAAATGGTACATACAGAAAAAATATAGAGAAAGTTGTTATGAATAAAAATATTAACGATTATTTAGATAAATTAAAAAAATCCAAAAACCTCATCCTCCGCGGTGCTCCTGGCACAGGAAAAACTTATCTTGCTAAAGAAATTGCTAAAGAATTAACGGATGGCAACGAAGACCAAATCGGCTTTGTACAGTTTCATCCATCTTATGATTATACGGATTTTGTTGAGGGGTTAAGACCGGTATCAAATGGGGATGGAGCTATTGAGTTTAAGCTAGAGGATGGTATTTTTAAGAAGTTCTGTCAGAGAGCGAAAGAAGCTCAGAAAACTGGAGGACAAGATAATTTTGATGAAGCTTGGGATCTTTATCTTGAGTATGTTAATAGTAGAGATGAAAAAGAATATTTGACAGAATTTTCCTATCTCACAGTAAATAGTCGAAATAATTTTAATATCAATTATGAAACTAAAGCCAAAGGAACTGTCTTAACAAAATCTTATGTTTATGAACTCTATAAAGACAAAAATTATCTGAAAAAGCTCTATTATCGTAACCAAGGAAAAAAAGTCCTTGAAACTTTAAAGAAAAGATTTGGTTTGAAAGACTATATCTCTCCAACAGAGATCAAGACAGACAAGAATTTTATCTTCATCATCGATGAAATCAACCGTGGTGAGATTTCTAAGATTTTTGGTGAACTCTTTTTCTCTATTGACCCTGGCTATCGTGGTGAAAAGGGATGTGTTTCTACTCAGTATGCTAATTTACATGAGACTGATGAGAAATTTTATATCCCTGAAAATGTCTACATTATTGGAACCATGAATGATATTGACCGTTCAGTGGACACCTTTGATTTTGCTATGCGCCGTCGTTTCCGTTTTGTTGAAGTTACTGCTGAAAGCCAAGTTGCTATGTTGGATAAAGAACTAGATATCCATGCAGAAGAAGCAAAACTTCGTCTAAGAAACTTGAATGCTGCTATCGAAAACGTTCAGGAATTAAACAGTCATTATCATATCGGTCCAAGTTATTTCCTTAAATTGAAGGATGTAGACTTTGACTATGAATTCCTCTGGTCTGATTATATTAAACCCCTCCTAGAAGACTACTTGCGGGGTTCTTATGAAGAGTCTGAAACTCTGGCAATATTGAAAAAAGCATTTGATCTGACAAATAAAGAGCAAACAGTTCAGCAAGATACTGGTGATGATAATGCGGATAACTGATAATCAGCATAGAATTGCTAAAGAAGATTTTGTCGCAGAATATCCCAAACTAAGTCAAGCTCTTCTTGATAGAACACTGGATAACCTTTCTATAGAGGACAGTATCTTTATATTCCCAAATGATTTGACTCATTCTCCTGATTTGGATAAGGACCAAAAGATTTTTGAAACTGTCGATCAGGAAATTAAGACTGGAAATGTGATTGGTTTTCTGGGGTGTGGTCAGGAAAAATTGACGATTTCCTCTCGTTTTTCTGATGAAAGTAACGACCATTTTTTGCATTATCTATTGCAGAAAGTTCTAAATATCAATCTGACTAGTTTGGATGTAGCTTTGTCGCGTGAAGATAAGCTCTATCAACTTTTGATGTATCTCTTCCCCAAGTATCTACAAGCTGCAATTCGAAAAGGTCTGTATAAGGAATACCAGCGATTTTCTCATAACGACAGTCATGTAAAAGGAGTGATAGATGTTGGAAATCACCTTAAAAGAAATGTTCCTTTCATGGGAAATGTTGTCTACACAACAAGAGAGTTCACCTATGATAATCCCCTCATGCAGTTGATTCGGCATACGATTGAGTACATAAAGAATCAGAAAAGTTTCGGAGTTCTGCTCGATAGTAATCGTGAAAATGTATCTGAAATCGTGCGTGTAACTCCAGCTTATAAACTAGCTGATCGTGCCAAGATTATCAGAATAAATAAAATCAAACCCATCCGACACGCCTATTTCAGAGAGTACAGAAAATTACAGGAACTCTGCTTGATGATTCTGAGTAGAGAAAAGCATGGTCTTGGATCTCAAGCCCAAAAGGTACATGGTATTCTTTTTGATGTTTCCTGGCTTTGGGAAGAGTATGTTTATACCTTGTTGCCAAAAGATTTCATCCATCCACGAAATAAGGATAAGACAGACGGTATTTCAGTATTTTCTAATCGTGAAAGAAAAGTATTTCCAGATTTTTATCATAAAGAGTTAAAAATAGTTTTAGATGCTAAATATAAAGAACTGGAGTTCACTGAAAAAGGAATCAACCGTGAGGACTTATTCCAGCTGATTTCCTATTCTTATATTTTAAAAGCTGAGAAAGGTGGTCTTGTTTTTCCGAGCAAGGACAAGGTTGTTGATAATGAGATAGGAAAGCTAGCAGGTTATGGAGCTTTGTTGAAGAAATTTTCTATCCAAATTCCTCAGAATGCTTCATCTTATAGGGGATTTTCTGAAATGATGGAAAGCTCTGAAGAAATTTTTAAAAAGAATATTGATAAGGAAGTGGGGAGAAACTAGTCTCTCCACTTTTTATATTTAAACCATAAAAACCGAACATTATTGTTTTATAATTGAAATTATTTGACAAAAACTGTACTTTGATTTATAATAAATCAAGGAAACGTCGCAAAAAGGCGTAGGGATGCGCAAGCATAGGTAGGTCATCACAAAAGAAACGAGACATCGATATGTTAAATGAATTTCCGATTTTTGATTACGAAGATATTCAGTTGATCCCTAATAAATGTGTCATTAAAAGCCGTGCAGAAGCGGATACGAGTGTCACACTTGGAAATCACACTTTCAAACTACCTGTTGTACCAGCCAATATGCAGACGATTTTGGATGAGAATGTTGCAGAGCAATTGGCTAAAGGCGGCTACTTCTACATTATGCACCGTTTTGATGAAGCTGGGCGCATTCCTTTTATCAAGCGCATGCACGATCAAGGGCTCATTGCTTCCATTTCTGTCGGTGTCAAGGATTACGAGTACGACTTTGTTAGCCAACTCAAGGCTGATGCTCCTGAGTATATCACGATTGATATTGCTCATGGTCATGCAGATAGCGTGATTTCTATGATTCAGCACATCAAGAAAGAATTGCCGGCTACTTTTGTCATTGCTGGGAATGTGGGAACACCAGAAGCTGTGCGTGAATTGGAAAATGCTGGTGCGGATGCTACCAAGGTTGGAATCGGTCCTGGTAAGGTTTGTATTACCAAGGTCAAGACTGGTTTTGGTACAGGTGGTTGGCAGTTGGCTGCCCTGCGTTGGTGTGCAAAGGCTGCGCGTAAACCGATCATCGCTGATGGTGGGATTCGTACTCATGGTGATATTGCCAAGTCTATCCGTTTCGGTGCTAGCATGGTCATGATTGGTTCCCTATTTGCAGGACATATCGAAAGCCCAGGAAAGACGATTGAAGTCGACGGCGAACAGTTTAAAGAATACTATGGTTCCGCTTCACAATATCAAAAGGGTGCTTATAAAAATGTGGAAGGAAAACGCATCTTACTTCCTGCCAAAGGTCATCTACAAGATACCCTTACTGAGATGGAGCAGGACTTGCAAAGTGCCATTTCCTACGCAGGTGGACGAAAAGTTGCCGACCTCAAACACGTTGATTATGTTATCGTGAAAAACTCTATCTGGAACGGTGATGCATCCCACTAAGAGACACTTAGTCCACCCATAAAAAAACTTGTTATTAGAGCAAATTTCTGTTATAATAAGACAAGTTTCCACCCTTAGTGTAATGGATATCACGTAAGATTCCGGTTCTTGAGATGGGGGTTCGATTCCCTCAGGGTGGATGTAATTAGCCTATGAAAGCCTTTAAATAAGGCTTTTTTTCTTTATATTGTCTCTAAAATTGAAAATCGCCTTCTAAAAAATGCTCAATTCCCCTCTAGTCCCGTTTTAAAGTGACTCAGGGGGCTTTTTTTGATATAATAAGAAGGACCGTTATCAGTTAGAAAGAGGTTGGTATGAAAGAATTACAAACTGTCCTGAAAGACCGTTTTGCAATCGAATTTGCAGATAAAAAGCTACTAGAAACTGCCTTTACTCATACGAGTTATGCCAATGAGCACCGCCTCTTAAAAATTTCACACAATGAGCGCTTGGAATTTTTAGGAGACGCTGTTCTGCAATTATTGATTTCAGAATATCTGTATAAAAAATATCCTAAGAAACCAGAGGGCGATTTGTCCAAGCTCCGTGCCATGATTGTCCGTGAGGAAAGTTTGGCAGGTTTTGCGCGTGATTGCCAGTTTGATCAGTTTATCAAACTAGGAAAAGGGGAAGAAAAGTCTGGTGGGCGCAATCGTGACACCATTCTTGGTGATGCCTTTGAAGCCTTTCTGGGTGCTTTGCTTTTAGACAAGGATGTGGCTAGGGTAAAAGAATTTATCTATCAGGTCATGATTCCCAAGGTTGAAGCAGGTGACTTTGAAATGATTAAGGATTACAAGACACATCTGCAAGAGTTGCTCCAGGTCAATGGAGATGTAGATATTCGCTACCAGGTTATCTCTGAGACGGGGCCTGCTCATGATAAGGTTTTTGATGTAGAAGTTCTGGTTGAGGGCAAGAGTATTGGAAAAGGCCAAGGGCGTTCTAAAAAATTAGCAGAGCAAGAGGCCGCCAAAAATGCAGTTGAGAAGGGGCTGGATTCATGTATTTAAAGGAAATTGAGATTCAGGGATTCAAGTCCTTTGCTGACAAGACTAAGGTAGTCTTTGACCAAGGTGTGACAGCTGTCGTTGGGCCCAATGGATCTGGAAAATCAAATATCACAGAAAGTCTGCGATGGGCCTTGGGAGAGTCCAGTGTCAAGAGCCTTCGTGGTGGCAAGATGCCCGATGTCATTTTTGCTGGGACAGAAAGTCGCAAACCACTCAATTATGCTTCTGTTGTCGTGACCTTGGATAATGAAGATGGCTTCATCAAGGATGCAGGGCAAGTCATTAAGGTAGAACGCCATATCTATCGTAGTGGTGATAGCGAGTATCGAATTGATGGCAAAAAAGTCCGTCTTCGTGATGTACATGACCTTTTCTTGGATACGGGATTGGGACGAGATTCCTTCTCTATTATTTCCCAAGGAAAGGTTGAGGAGATTTTCAACTCCAAGCCTGAAGAACGCCGTGCCATTTTTGAAGAAGCTGCTGGAGTTTTAAAGTACAAAACTCGAAGAAAAGAAACAGAGAGCAAACTGCAACAAACTCAGGACAATCTAGACCGTTTAGAGGATATTATCTATGAGTTAGACAATCAAATCAAGCCCCTTGAAAAACAAGCCGAGAATGCTCGTAAGTTTCTCGACTTGAATGGTCAACGTAAGGCAATTTACTTGGATGTACTGGTTGCCCAAATCAAGGAAAACAAGGCTGAACTAGAGCTGACAGTAGAAGAACTAACTCAGGTTCAGGAACTTTTGACTAGCTATTACCAAAAGCGTCAAGAGTTAGAAGAGGAAAATCAAAGTCTTAAAAAGAAACGCCAAGATCTCCAAGCTCAAATGGCTAAAGACCAAGGAAGTTTGATGGACCTGACGAATCTGATCAGTGATTTAGAGCGAAAATTAGCCCTTTCAAAACTGGAGTCCGAGCAGGTTGCCCTCAATCAACAAGAAGCACAAGCCCGTGTGACTGCTTTGGAAGATAAGAGAAAGACTCTAAGTAAAGAGAAGGCTGAAAAAGAAGCAAATCTGGCACAGTTAGAGGAAGAACTAGCTGAAAATAACAAGGAACTCAATCGTTTAGAGGCAGAAATGCTAGCTTTTTCAGATGATCCTGACCAGATGATTGAGCTCTTGCGCGAACGCTTTGTCGCTCTTTTACAAGAAGAAGCGGATGTCTCAAACCAACTGACCCGCATCGAGAATGAACTAGAGAACAGCCGTCAACTCTCTCAAAAACAAGCAGATCAACTTGAGAAACTGAAAGAACAATTGGCTACAGCTAAAGAGAAAGCAAGTCAGCAAAAGACTGAGCTTGAAACTGCTAAGGAGCAGGTTCAGAAATTATTGGCAGACTACCAAGCTAGTTCCAAGGAACAAGAGGAGCAGAAAGTTTCTTACCAAGCCCAGCAGAGCCAACTCTTTGATCGTCTAGACAGTCTCAAAAACAAGCAGGCTAGAGCCCAGAGTTTAGAAAACATCCTAAGAAATCATAGTAATTTTTATGCGGGTGTTAAGAGTGTTCTTCAAGAAAAAGCCCGTCTTGGTGGGATCATTGGTGCAGTCAGTGAACATTTGACCTTTGATGTGCATTATCAAACTGCCCTAGAGATTGCGCTTGGAGCTAGCAGTCAGCATATCATCGTAGAAGATGAAAACGCGGCAACCAAGGCGATTGATTTCCTAAAACGTAACAGAGCTGGTCGTGCAACCTTTCTTCCATTGACGACGATCAAGGCTCGTACCATTTCTAGTCAGAATCAAGATGCTATCGCAGCAAGTCCAGGATTTCTGGGAATGGCAGATGAGTTGGTGTCGTTTGATAAGAGACTAGAAGCCATTTTCAAGAATTTGCTAGCTACCACGGCTATCTTTGATACTGTAGAACATGCGCGTGCAGCTGCTCGTCAAGTTCGTTATCAGGTTCGCATGGTGACACTGGATGGGACAGAGTTGCGTACAGGTGGTTCCTACGCGGGTGGTGCCAATCGTCAAAACAATAGTATTTTCATCAAGCCAGAGCTGGAACAATTACAAAAAGAAATTGCTGAAGAAGAAGCTGACTTGCGGTCAGAAGAAGCGAGTTTGAAGACCTTGCAAGATGAGATGGCGGTATTGGCAGAAAGATTAGAAGCTATCAAATCTCAAGGTGAGCAAGCTCGTATTCAGGAGCAAGGTTTGTATCTTGCTTATCAACAAACCAATCAGCAAGTGGAAGAGTTAGAAACTCTTTGGAAACTTCAAGAAGAGGAATTAAATCGCCTTACTGAAGGAGATTGGCAAGCGGATAAGGAAAAATGCCAAGAGCGCCTTGCTACTATCGCCAGTGAAAAGCAAAATCTGGAAGCTGAGATTGAAGAGATTAAGTCTAACAAAAACGCTATTCAAGAACGCTATCAAAACTTGCAGGAACAGATTTCTCAAGCACGCTTGCTTAAGTCAGAACTGCAAGGACAAAAGCGGTACGAAGCGACTGATATTGAACGCTTAGGCAAGGAACTGGATAATCTGGATATCGAGCAAGAGGAGATTCAGCGTCTCCTCCAAGAAAAGGTTGATAATCTTGAGAAGGTTGATACGGATTTGTTAAGTCAGCAGGTGGAAGAGGCCAAAACTCAGAAAACAAACCTCCAACAAGGTTTGATTCGCAAGCAGTTTGAGTTGGATGATATCGAAGGTCAGGTGGATGATATTGCTAGCCATTTGGATCAAGCTCGTCATCAAAATGAAGAGTGGATTCGCAAACAAACACGTGCTGAAGCCAAGAAAGAAAAGGTCAGCGAACGCTTGCGCTATCTACAAGCTCAATTAACAGACCAGTACCAGATCAGCTACACTGAGGCTCTAGAAAAAGCACGTGAGTTGGAAAATCTCAATCTGGCAGAGCAAGAAGTTAAAGATCTTGAGAAGGCTATTCGCTCGCTGGGTCCTGTCAACTTGGATGCTATTGAACAGTACGAAGAAGTCCACAATCGTTTGAATTTCCTAAATAGCCAACGAGATGATATTTTGTCTGCGAAAAACCTGCTCCTTGAGACCATCACAGAGATGAATGATGAGGTTAAGGAACGCTTTAAATCAACCTTTGAGGCGATTCGTGAGTCCTTTAAAGTGACCTTTAGACAGATGTTTGGTGGGGGTCAGGCAGACTTGATATTAACTGAGGGCGATCTTTTAACAGCTGGTGTGGAGATTTCTGTTCAACCTCCAGGTAAGAAAATCCAATCTCTCAACCTCATGAGTGGTGGTGAAAAAGCCCTATCAGCTCTGGCTCTTCTCTTCTCAATTATACGAGTTAAGACAATTCCTTTCGTCATCTTGGACGAGGTAGAGGCGGCGCTGGATGAAGCCAATGTTAAACGCTTTGGGGACTATCTCAACCGCTTTGACAAGGATAGTCAGTTTATCGTCGTAACCCACCGTAAGGGGACGATGGCGGCGGCGGACTCTATCTATGGAGTTACCATGCAAGAATCAGGTGTTTCTAAGATTGTTTCGGTTAAATTAAAAGATTTAGAAGAAACAATAGACTAGTTACCAAATGATAGCACCTCTTAGGAGGTGCTATTTTTTAAAACTAAAGCGCTAAATTTTCTCTTAAGGTCAGTTCAGGCGCAGAAAACGACATTTGGGATTTCCTCTTAGCGAAAAGACTTTCTCTATGATATAATAGTTTTATGATTACAACAGTACCTATTAAGAACGAAAAAGACATTGCAGTACCAGGTAATACAGTCCTTGTACTAGGTTATTTTGATGGCATCCACAAGGGGCATCAGAAACTTTTTGAAGTGGCCAGTAAGGCTTCTATGAAGGATTATCTGCCAGTTGTCGTGATGACCTTTACAGAGTCGCCAAAACTTGCCTTGCAACCTTACCAACCTGAGCTTATGCTCCATATCGTCAATCACGAGGAACGGGAGCACAAGATGAAATGGCATGGGGTAGAGGCTCTATTCTTACTTGACTTTAGTAGCAAATTTGCCAATTTAACCGGGCAGGAATTTTTTGATACCTATATCAGGGCTTTAAAACCAGCGATTATTGTAGCAGGATTTGACTATACCTTTGGCTCAGATAAGAAAACTGCGGATGAACTGAAGGACTATTTTGATGGAGAGATCATCATTGTTCCTCCAGTTGAGGATGAAAAGGGCAAGATTAGTTCTACACGGATTCGTCAGGCTATTCTTGATGGAGATGTAAAGGAAGTCAATCAACTGCTCGGCACACCTCTCCCATCTCGTGGGATGGTCGTTCATGGAAATGCCCGTGGGCGCACTATTGGTTATCCAACAGCCAATCTAGTCCTAAGAGACCGAACTTACATGCCAGCTGACGGTGTTTATGTAGTTGATATCGAAGTGCAACGTCAGAGATATCGTGGAATGGCAAGTGTTGGAAAAAATGTTACCTTTGATGGAGAAGAACCACGTTTTGAAGTTAATATTTTCGACTTTTCAGACGATATTTACGGTGAGACAGTCATGGTCTACTGGCTGGACCGTGTCCGCGATATGATCAAATTTGACTCCGTAGAGGAACTGGTTGACCAACTCCAGAAAGACGAAGAGATTGCTCGAAACTGGAAGGATGGAGATTCTGTCATTCAAGGGGCTCAGGTATAGAAAACGTCTGAATAAGCTTATAGAAGGTTTAGTTTATTTGATTGTAGTTTTGAAAGAGTGATATAATTCTTTTTAGTTCCCATAATTCCCTATTTTAGCATCTACTTATGCTCAGAATATAGACGAGGCTTTATTATGCAAACGCAAGAAGAAATGAATGTTCTGGTACCGGAAAAATTAGCAGAAATTGAGCGTGATTATGGTGTCAGAGTTTTATGGGCTATCGAGTCTGGTAGTCGTGCCTGGGGTTTTGAGTCTCCCGATAGTGACTTTGATGTACGATTTATCTACAAACACAAGCAAGATTTTTATCTCCGTTTAAATGAACAGCGTGATGTTATCGAGCTACCAATTGACGATACTTGGGATGTGAGTGGTTGGGATTTAGACAAGACTTTAAAACTCCTTTATAAGTCAAATCCTACACTGTTTGAATGGTTACAGTCACCAATTGTCTATCGACAAACGGATTTTATCGAGCGCATGCGTCATCTTGCCAACCAGTATTTTTCTGAGAAGAAAATGCTCTACCATTACTTGAACACTGCTAGAACTCAAATGAATAAGTATCTTTCAGGAGACAAGGTCAAACCTAAAAAGTATTTCTATGCGCTGCGTCCTATTTTGGCCTGTCGTTGGATTGAAAAATACCATTCTGTTCCTCCAATTTTATTTGACGATTTGGTCAAAGAATTGCTTCCTGATGAGATGAAAGAGCATGTGTTAAGATTGCTTGATATCAAGGTCAAGGGAGCTGAAGGTATGGAAATTGATCCGATAATGCCAATTCAAGATTATATTTTAGCTAACATCCAAGAGTTGGATGCATACGTTCAAAGTGTTAGAGAGGAAAAGAAAGAGTGGAAAGCTCTAAATCAATTTTTCCTTGAAGAATTAGGCCACGACTGAGGTTTTTTATGGGTAAATGGACATGTAAATGTGGGCAAGCAATGAATGACCACCGAGCGCCCGATCCAAATGCTTATTCAGTTTATTCGGATGAGTTGTTTGAAGAAATCATAAATAAAGCTGACGACCATAATAAAATTTCTTATGATGATATTTCTGAAGCGTCATTTTATATGTGGAAGTGCCCTGAGTGTGGCAGTTTCATGGTTTTTGGCGAAGACGGGGATGGAGATCACTTTACTTTTTATGAGCGCCAAGAAGTAGAAAAGGTAGAGCCTCTCTTTGATCCAGATCAAGAGTTAAATCTTGTTGTGGTTGAGTTTCAGGAGGGAGGGAATGGCTATACGTATATCTGTGATGACCCAAATATCCATATAGGACACGCTGTTATTGTCCCAGTCGGGAAGGAAAATACTGAAAAAACTGCTTTAGTTGTACAGAAGTATCATGCCCTACCAAAGGATATCACTTTTCCTGTTGAAAAGTTAAAACGTGTCATTCGTAGGTATTCACATTTCGACCCAATCACTTCGAAAAACGTTTGTAGAAATATAATAAAGCTGGGAAGAATGCTTGATGCTTGCTCTAAAAATGTTAAACCTGCTAATCAGCAATATTATAGTATCAAAACTCCCTTAGGCTATTTCTGGTTAGAATTAAATGGAGTTCCAATTCCAATGAAAATTACGCAGGTTCAAGTCAAAGATACAAAGTACCAAGTAGATGTTGCCCTTTATATTAAGCCTTCAGAGATTAACTGTAGAAGATTCTATGAGCTGGAATTATGTGCAGATTTTGATATTGATGCTTCTAGATGGATCGATGTTCTCTCTGATGAAAACGTTTGGGGAAATACTTGGGAACTAAATGGCTTTCAATTTGGTATTACAGCAGGGGAGTCTCCAGAATTTGAAGACGAAGTTGTAGCGAGAAAGTATAGTCGTGTCCCACTTTATTATGACTGGCACCCTGAATTTGAAGATTATTATGGCTTCAGTTTAGCTTGGAAAAAATACGAGTCTGATAGCGATTTGTCAATAGATTTCTATACAACGTAAGAAGCAGGAGGATATGTATGAATCAAGCATGGGATTTATTGTTTGAGGGTAAGATTAATGAGGCTAAAAAAATAGTTGAAGCTGATTTTTTATTGGAAACTTGCACAGATTTTAGTTTGTTAAATTTGATGGGGTATATTTATCTTGAAGAGCAAAAATACAACGAGTGCTTAAGTATCTATCAGCGTTACATTGACTTAGCACGAACTAAAAGCGACCCAGAAAATGAACATATAGGCTATCATCAGTTAGCCATGGTTTATCGTGAAATGAATGAATTTCAAACAGCCCTTTTCTATATCGAAAGAGAGCAAAAAGTCATTGAAGAAGCTTTTACAGAGGATACCCTCAAATCTTCTGTTAACAATTATGAGCAAGGTTATTTACGATTAAAGTTAGGAAAAGTAGCAGAAGCATTCATGTATATGGAACAGTCCTTAAAACAAGCTTTGCAAACAGATGATTTGATTGCCCAAGCTTGTGCCTATAGAGGTTTAGGAGAGATTGGTTCGATACAAAATCCTGAAGAATCACATGAAAATTTTTTACAAGCTATCGTTCTTTTTGAAAAGGCAGGCGATCAGATTGGTGCTCAAGAGGTTAGAAAATTGCTAAATAATAAAAAGTAGCCTGAAAAGGCTACTTTTTATTAAAAAACGCGATAGACATAAGGATTTTCTGGTTTATCTACTTTTGTGAAACTCTCAACCTCTAGTGTTGGGAGTTTTTGTTTGAGTTCTTTATGGTAGTGGAGGGTCAGGGTTCCGCTAGCGGTGATCCAAGTATTGTCAGGATACTGGCGTGAGTTCCCCTTTGTCAAGAGTCCATATACACCAGAATCGGCGATACAGTGGATGATTCCAAAGCGAAAGAGGAACTGGCTATCTGGATGGCTAGGATCGTTATAGACAAAGCCTGTAAATTCGATTTTCTTTCCTTCAAACTCTTGAGGGTAGTCATAGAGAACTTCCATGACCTCCATATAGTTTTCATCAGTGATTTGAATGGTTGGTTGGGTGAGGTATTTGTCAGCTGTAGACCTCATTTCCTTTTCATAAGCAGATTTGGAAAAATAGGTGCTGGTATCGGGTTTGAGGTATTGACTGGATGTTCCTTCGCTTGCCTGAATAGCAGTATCGATTCCCTCAGCAAGTGGGAAATGGTATCCCTTAGCAGACACGGTTCTCGAGTCCAAACTTACTGTCGGAAAGGCAACCCCAATCAACAGAGGTAGTGACAGTAAAAGGAGGCTGATTCGTCTAGCTCGACGACTTTCTAAATGGCTGTGAGAGTTGATTTTCTTGATCCAGATATAGAATTGGACCAGAGCCAATAGAAGAGAAAGGAGCATGGAAATATAGACTAGATAGGAATAGTGGAGGTTAATGTAGTGACTGAGCTTGCCAGAAAGCTGCAGATACAGAGTTAGGGCAAAATAACCCAGTAAAATGAAAAATCGCATCATAGCAACACTCCAAACATGTAAGAATAAAGCAAGACAAGCACTGTCACAATACCCATAAATTGCCAGATGAAGCGCACTTTGAGATAGTGTTTCATCATGAGGAGATTTTTGATATCAAGCATGGGGCCTATGATCAGAAAGGCAAGGACTGGCGCTAGGCCGAAGCTTGAGAGGAGAGAAGCTCCGATAAAGGCGTCCGCCTCGCTACAAAGAGAGAGGAGAAAGGCTAGAAACATGAGCAAGAGAATCGCAAGGACTGGACTTGCACTGATAGAGGTCAAGATCCGAGTCGGGACATAGACCTGCACGATAGCCGCAAAGAGACAGCCAAAGACCAAGTAACGCCCCATATCGAAAAACTCATCAATAGCTTGTATAAAGATCTGAAACACTTTTCTAGCGGGACCCAAGTGTGAAAAGTCATGTTCATGGCAAGCGATAGGATTCTCTTTTTGAATGGGTTCCTTCCAGAAAAATCCTAGGAAAATCCCCAGAATCAAAGCAATCACAATAGCTCCCAGAGCTCGCAAGAAGGCAAGTTTTATTGAATTGCCAAAGGCAGAATATGTGGCGAAAAGAACGATAGGATTGATGATGGGAGCAGTCACCAGAAAAGGAACCGCTGTGTAGCTGGGCACTTTCTTTTCCAGAAAACGATTGATAATCGGAACGATACCACATTCGCAAGAAGGAAAGAGAAAGCCAATGAAGGTACCAAAAAAGATCCTCCCCCAACGATTGCGAGGGAGAAACTCATAAACTTTATCAGGTGTGATATAGACCTCAATCAATCCCGAAATGAGACTCCCAATCAAGACAAAAGGAAGGGCTTCAATCATGATGGAGAGAAAAATAGCTCCCGCTTGTAATACACTAGGAGGAAGAGATTGGAAAATCGTCATCTATTTTTTCTTCTCAACTTTTTCTTTTTTATCTTTGTCATCTGGAAAAGTGACTTGTGTTAAGTCAGGAAGTTTTGCGAATTCTTCAAACATCTTGTCCAAGTCATCCGTTTTTGTAAATTTAACAGCCATGGGCCTACCTCTTTTCTACATTCTACCTCTATTATACTATTATTTTCTTGAAAAGGGATTATTTTGATAATCAAAGAGGTAAAAAAGGGTAGGGCGAAACAAGGGCTGTTCCTTATGGTATAATAGGTATATGGATAAAAAATATGAAAAAATCTCCCAAGATTTGGGTGTAACCTTAAAGCAAATCGATACCGTTCTAAGTTTGACCGCTGAAGGAGCGACAATTCCCTTTATCGCCCGTTATCGCAAGGACATGACTGGTAGTCTGGATGAGGTAGCGATTAAGGCCATTATTGATCTGGATAAAAGTCTGACAAATCTCAACGATCGTAAAGAAGCTGTCTTAGCTAAGATTCAAGAACAAGGTAAGCTAACAAAGGAATTGGAAGAAGCTATCCTTGCAGCTGAGAAATTAGCAGATGTAGAAGAACTCTATCTTCCTTATAAGGAAAAACGTCGGACCAAGGCTACCATTGCCCGTGAAGCTGGACTCTTTCCTCTTGCTCGCTTGATTTTGCAGGATGTAGCTGACTTGGAGAAAGAAGCTGAGAAGTTTGTCTGTGAAGGATTTGCGACTGGTCAAGAAGCCTTGGCTGGTGCGGTTGATATCTTGGTCGAAGCCTTATCCGAAGATGTCAATCTACGTGCTATGACCTATCAGGAAGTGTTGAGACACTCTAAAATCACTTCGCAAGTCAAGGGTGAAAATCTCGATGAAAAACAAGTTTTTCAGATTTATTATGATTTTTCAGAGACAGTTGGCAACATGCAGGGCTATCGTACCTTGGCTCTCAACCGTGGGGAAAAATTAGGTATTTTGAAGGTTGGCTTTGAACATGCGACGGACCGTATCTTATCTTTCTTTGGTGCTCGTTTTAAAGTCAAAAATGCCTATATAGATGAAGTTGTCCAACAGTCAGTTAAGAAAAAGGTATTGCCTGCTATTGAGCGACGCATTCGGACAGAGTTGACTGAGAAAGCGGAAGAAGGGGCTATCCAACTCTTTTCTGACAATCTGCGCAATCTCCTCTTGGTTGCTCCGCTGAAAGGGCGCGTGGTTCTAGGATTTGACCCAGCCTTTCGTACAGGTGCCAAGCTAGCTGTCGTTGATGCAACAGGGAAAATGCTGACGACTCAAGTCATTTATCCAGTAAAACCAGCCTCCGATCGTCAAATCGAAGAAGCCAAGCGAGACTTAGCCGACTTGATCGGTCAGTATGGCGTGGAAATTATTGCCATCGGAAATGGAACGGCCAGTCGTGAAAGTGAAGCCTTTGTGGCGGAAGTTCTGAAAGATTTTCCAGAAGTCAGCTATGTTATCGTCAATGAAAGTGGCGCTTCTGTCTATTCTGCTAGTGAACTAGCTCGTCAGGAGTTTCCAGACTTGACCGTTGAAAAACGCTCTGCTATCTCGATCGCTCGACGTTTGCAAGATCCCCTTGCTGAATTGGTCAAAATTGATCCCAAGTCAATCGGTGTCGGTCAATACCAGCACGATGTCAGTCAGAAGAAACTGTCTGAGAGTCTGGACTTTGTCGTAGATACGGTGGTTAACCAAGTCGGTGTCAATGTCAATACAGCCAGCCCAGCTCTTCTTTCCCACGTAGCTGGACTCAATAAAACCATTTCTGAAAATATCGTCAAATACCGTGAGGAAGAAGGAAAAATCACTTCACGTTCTCAAATCAAGAAGGTTCCTCGTCTAGGTGCCAAAGCCTTTGAGCAAGCTGCAGGTTTCCTCCGTATTCCTGAAAGTAGCAATATCCTTGATAATACAGGAGTTCATCCAGAGAACTATGCTGCGGTTAAGGAGCTTTTCAAACGCTTGGATATCAAGGAGTTGAATGAAGAAGCACAAAATAAGCTTAAGTCCCTTTCAGTTAAGGAGATGGCGCAAGAACTAGATCTTGGCCCAGAAACCCTTAAAGATATTATTGCCGACCTTCTCAAACCAGGTCGAGATTTCCGTGATTCTTTTGATGCACCTGTACTCCGTCAAGATGTACTGGATATCAAAGACTTAAAAGTCGGCCAGAAGCTAGAAGGTGTGGTGCGTAATGTCGTTGACTTCGGTGCCTTCGTTGATATCGGGATTCACGAGGATGGTTTGATCCATATTTCCCACATGAGTCGCAAATTTATCAAACATCCTAGTCAAGTGGTGTCTGTTGGAGATTTGGTAACGGTTTGGGTTAAGAAAATCGATACTGAACGTGAAAAAGTTAATCTGTCGCTCCTAGCTCCAGATGAAACTGACTGAGTACGTTCAGTCCGTTTCCCTCGAAGACTTTGGTAGACCTTTTACACACCAAGCCCAATGGAATTCTCGTCTGCGAACGACAGGTGGGCGATTTTTCCCTAAAGATGGGCATTTGGATTTTAATCCCAAGGTCTATAATGAACTTGGTTTGGAGGTTTTTCGGAAAATCGTGCGCCATGAACTCTGTCACTATCACCTTTATTTTCAGAAAAAGGGGTATCGGCATAAGGACCGAGATTTTAAGGAACTTTTGAAAGAAGTGGATGGACTACGCTTTGTTCCCCCTTTGAGAGCCCAAAGTAATTTCCTAGTTTATCAGTGTCAATCCTGCCAGCAACGCTATCAACGAAAGAGGAAGATTGATACCAAGTGCTATCGCTGTGGCGTCTGCCGTGGTAAACTCGTCATCCTAAATCGGCCTAAGGACTGATGTTTGTGCCCCCGTTTCATGATATACTACTTGTAAGAATACCGAAAGAGGAACAAATCATGAATACAAAATTTTATAAAATGAAACGAAATAGTATGGTATCGGGAGTTTTAGCTGGTTTATCAGACAAGTGGAATTTTGATGTAACTCTAGTCCGCTTTCTCTTTGCCATTTTTACCATATCAAATTTTGGGATTGGTGTGATTATCTACATCATCCTCGCCTCTATTCTGCCAACTAAGGAAGAGATTGAAGCAGAAATGTACGGAACAGGACCACGCAAACGTAAGGATGCTGAGGCCATTTATGACAATGATGGACGGTTTTGGTGAGTCGGATTTGGAAATAGTTTATAGATGATTTCCTTGTTTCTTGAAGAAATTAGAAAAAGTAGTGAATCCTAACCCTTGCATCCGCAAGGGTTTTCTTCTTGCCTTTCTTTTATGGTAAAATATTGATAGCGAAATTGCTTGATATTCTTCAATCTTACAAAAATGTAAGATTAAAGTCTCTTTTGTAAGGTTAGGTTATGGCAAGCCATCTTTTTTTGCGATAAACTAGACTCATAAAGAATAAAGGAGCAAAACCATGAAAAGAATTTTACAAAAGAAAACAAGAAAACCAAGTCAAAAAGATATCGAGCGTGTTCAACTGGGATGCGCTATGATGCAAGCACAGTTTCAAATGATGGGATATTAAGAAGGAGAAAATCATGACACTTTTAGATGTAAAACACGTTCAAAAAATCTACAAAACACGTTTCCAAGGAAACCAAGTCGAAGCACTCAAAGATATTCACTTTACCGTAGAAAAGGGTGACTACGTTGCCATCATGGGTGAGTCTGGTTCAGGAAAGTCAACCCTGCTCAACATCCTAGCTATGCTGGATAAACCAACTCGAGGCCAGGTTTACCTAAACGGAACAGACACAGCCACTATTAAAAATTCACAGGCTTCGAGTTTCCGTCGGGAAAAGTTGGGATTTGTCTTCCAAGACTTTAACTTGCTAGATACCCTGTCTGTTAAGGACAATATCTTGCTTCCGTTAGTGTTATCACGAAAACCTATCACGGAGATGATGAAGAAGTTGGTAGTGACAGCTGAAAATTTGGGCATCAACCAATTGCAAGAGAAGTACCCTTACGAGATCTCTGGTGGTCAAAAACAGCGGGTAGCAGTAGCACGCGCCATCATCACTGAACCTGAAATTCTCCTTGCGGATGAGCCAACAGGAGCCCTTGACTCCAAGTCATCTGCAGCCTTACTCGATGTATTTGATGAAATCAATGAACGCGGTCAAACCATTCTCATGGTAACCCACTCAACGGCGGCAGCCAGCAGGGCCAAGCGCGTTCTCTTTATCAAAGACGGCATTCTTTACAACCAAATCTACCGTGGAGACAAGACAGAGCGTCAGATGTTCCAAGAAATCTCTGATACTTTGACTGTTATGGCAAGCGAGGTGAATTAGTATGTTCCGATTAACCAATAAGTTAGCGGTATCAAACTTAATCAAAAACCGTAAACTCTACTATCCCTTTGCCCTTGCTGTTCTCTTAGCAGTGACCATCACCTATCTTTTTTACTCATTGTCACTTAATCCTAACATAGGCAAGATTCGAGGGGGAGAAACTATCTCTATGACCCTGGCTCTCGGTATGGTAGTTGTTACCATCGCTTCTGGAATTATTGTCCTTTATGCAAATAGTTTTGTCATGAAGAACCGCTCCAAGGAGCTGGGTGTATATGGTATGCTGGGTCTCGAAAAGCGCCATTTGATCAGTATGGTTTTTAAGGAGCTTCTTATTTTTGGTTCCTTAACCTTGACAGCTGGTCTCGGTCTAGGAGCTCTCTTTGATAAGCTAATCTTCGCCCTTCTTCTGAAGCTGATGAAGATGAAAGTGGAGCTCGTTTCGACTTTCCAACCAATTGTCTTTATCCTAGTTCTCATCGTCTTTGGAGCTATCTTCCTAGGTCTAATTTTTATCAATGCCTTTCGCATCGCACGCATGAATGCCCTTCAGCTCTCTCGTGAAAAAGCCAGTGGTGAGAAAAAAGGACGTTTCTTAGGTGTCCAAACCATCCTAGGTCTGATTAGTTTGGGAGCTGGTTACTATCTAGCAGTAACAGTCGAAAACCCACTTTCTGCTGTTCTGATTTTCTTCGTAGCAGTCTTGTTGGTAATTTTGGGGACTTATCTTCTCTTCAATGCAGGGATTACAGTTTTCTTACAAATCTTAAAGAAAAACAAGACTTACTATTACCAGCCCAACAACATGATTTCCGTATCTAATCTCATTTTCCGTATGAAGAAAAATGCGGTTGGTCTTGCGACGATTGCAATTCTCTCAACCATGGTCTTGGTGACAATGTCTGCTGCAACAAGTATCTTTAAAGCATCAGAAAACTTCAAGAAGGTCATGAATCCACATGATTTTGGGATTACAGGACAGAATGTTGAAAAAGAAGACATCGAAAAACTCTTGAACCAGTATGCTAGTGATAAAGGATTGACTGTCACAAAGAAAGAAGTCCTTACATACAGTAACTTTGGTGTGGCAAATCAAGATGGTACGAAATTGACAATCTTTGATAAAGGTCAAAATCGTGTTCAACCGAAAACTATTTTTATGGTCTTTGACCAAAAAGACTATGAGAATATGACAGGACAGAAACTTGCACTTTCAGGTAAGGAAGTTGGATTGTTTGCTCAAAACAAGCAACTTCAAGGGCAGAAAGAATTGACTCTGAATGACCAGACCTACACGATCAAAGAAGAAATCAAGAAAGATTTTATTCTTGAACATGTCCCAAATCAGTACAATATCCTAACTTCGGATTATAACTATTTGGTTGTTCCTGACTTACAAGCCTTTCTTGAACAGCATCCTAACTCTTCTATCTTTAATCAATACTATGGTGGTATGAATGTAACGGCTAGTGAGGACGAGCAACTTAAAATTGCAGATGACTATTCAAAATTCGTTAACAACTTTAATAGAGAAATAAACAAAGAAGGAAGCTATGTTTACGGAAGCAATCTGGCTGATAGTAGTGCGCAGATGAGTGCTCTCTTTGGTGGAGTCTTCTTCATCGGTATCTTCCTCTCTATCATCTTTATGGTGGGAACAGTTCTTGTTATCTACTACAAACAAATCTCTGAGGGCTATGAAGACCGTGAACGTTTCATCATTTTGCAAAAGGTCGGACTTGATCAAAAGCAAATCAAGCAAACTATTAACAAACAGGTCCTAACTGTTTTCTTCCTCCCATTGCTCTTTGCCTTCCTACACCTTGCCTTTGCCTATCATATGCTTAGCCTCATCCTAAAAGTCATTGGTGTGCTAGATGCGACCATGATGTTGACTGTTACATTGTCCATTTGTGCTATCTTCCTCATCGTCTACGTTTTGATTTTTATGATTACCTCAAGAAGCTATCGCAAGATTGTGCAAATGTAAAAAAGATACCTCGAAATTCATCGAGGTATTTCTTTTATCTTAGATACTAAAGAGTTGTCCCAAGAGGAAGGTTACGCCCATGGTGAGAAGTCCGATACAGAGGTTGCGGATCATTGCAGTTTTCGTTGGAGCCTTGCCTAGCTTGGCACTAGTATAGCCGGTAATAAGAAGGGAAAGGGCCACGATAAAAACAGTAGCAGGAATGCGATAGTCGCTTGGAAAGACGGTGATTGAAAGCATAGGAGGAAGACTTCCCAGTACAAAGGCGATAAAGCTAGAGATCGCAGCATGCCAAGGGTTGGTAAACTCTTCGTACTCGATTCCATACTTTTCTTCGACCAAGGCTTTAAGAGGATTTTTCAAAAAGGCCTTGTTGGTCAAGAGTTGGGCGGACGTTTCACACTCACCATTCTGAAGGTAAGCAGCATAGAGGGATTGTTTTGCAGATTCCATATCTTTATCCAAGAGTAATTGCTCTCTAGCGACAGCGGCTTCTTCCGTGTCTTTCTGAGTGGATACAGAGACATATTCGCCACCTGCCATAGAAAAAGCACCAGCGAGGATAGCGGCTAGTCCAGATAAAAAGATAATCCAGATATTGCTTGTCGCACTAGCAACCCCGATAACGACTCCAGCGATGGAAATAATCCCATCATTGGCACCCAGAACACCTGCACGTAGGATATTAAGTCGTCCTGCAAAGTTTGCATCAATTTCATGTTTTATTTCTGTCATAGTCATCTCCTTTCTCTCCATTATAGAGAAAAGAATAGTGGAATACAAACTTTTTAAACCATCTGAAAAAAGTTCCACGATTCTAATTTTTAAGCCCTTTTCGACTTTACCGAAAAAGCACGGCAATACAGTTGCCAATCCTACTGTATAAGTCCTTTTTTAGCTTATCTATGGTATAATAGAAGGTAGATTTATCAATTGGAGTATGAAGGATTTTATGATTAAACTTGTAGCAACCGATATGGATGGAACCTTTCTAGATGGAGAGGGTCGGTTTGATATGGAACGCCTCAAAAACGTACTTGTTTCCTACAAGGAAAAGGGGATTTATTTTGCAGTGGCTTCAGGTCGCGGTATTCTGTCCCTGAAAAAGCTGTTTGCGGATGTACGTGATAAAGTGATTTTTATAGCTGAAAATGGGAGCTATGTTGAGTTTCATGGTGAGGATATGTATGAGGCTACTATGCCTCGCGACTTTTACTTGAACACTTTTGAAGCTTTAAAGAAATCGCCCTATTTTGATGAAAGAAAAATGCTACTGACTGGGAAAAAAGCTTGTTATGTTTTGGACACAGTGGATGAAACTTATCTTAAGTTAAGTAGTCACTACAATGAAAATATTCAAAAAATAGCACGTTTGGAAGAGATCACGGATGAGATTTTTAAATTCACCACTAACTTCACAGAAGATACGATAGAAGCTGGTGAGGCTTGGGTAAATGAAAATGTTCCTGGTGTGAAAGCTATGACAACTGGTTTTGAATCCATCGATATTGTATTAGACTATGTTGATAAGGGTGTGGCTATTGTTGAGCTGGCAAAAAAACTTGGTCTAACCATGGATCAGGTCATGGCGTTTGGCGATAATCTCAATGACCTTCACATGATGCAGGTTGTGGGGCACCCAATCGCTCCTGAAAATGCGCGACCAGAGATTTTAGAATTAGCAGAGACAGTGATTGGCCACCATAAGGACCAGTCAGTGATGGCTTATATGGAGGGCTTGTAATGGCAGATATTAAATTGATTGCATTGGACTTGGATGGCACCTTGCTGACAACGGATAAAAAGCTAACAGATCGTACCAAGGCGGTCCTCAAAGTTGCGCGTGACCGTGGCATCAAGGTCGTTCTGACAACAGGTCGTCCTTTGAAGGCTATGGATTTCTTTCTCCATGAGCTAGGGACTGACGGTCAAGAGGACGAGTACACCATCACCTTTAATGGTGGTCTGGTGCAGAAAAATACGGGGGAGATTCTAGATAAAACAGTCTTTTCAATCGACGATGTGGCACGCTTGTACGAGGAAACTGAAAAACTCGGATTACCGTTAGATGCTATTTCAGAAGGAACAGTCTATCAAATCCAGTCGGACCAAGAAAGTCTCTATGCTAAGTTTAATCCAGCTCTGACTTTCGTACCAGTCGCTTTTGAAGAGTTATCTAGTCAGATAACGTATAATAAATGCGTGACTGCCTTTGCCCAAGAACCCTTGGATGCAGCGATTAAACAGATTTCTCCTGAATTGTTTGACCAATACGAAATCTTCAAATCGCGTGAACTCTTATTGGAATGGTCACCGAAAAACGTCCACAAGGCAACAGGTTTAGCGAAATTAATTAAACACCTAGGAATCGACCAAAGCCAGGTCATGGCTTGTGGGGACGAGGCCAATGACCTTTCTATGATTGAGTGGGCAGGTCTGGGAGTTGCCATGCAAAATGCAGTTCCAGCGGTTAAGGCAGTTGCCAATGTCATTACCCCGATGACCAACGACGAGGAAGCCGTTGCCTGGGCTATCGAAGAATACGTGCTAAAGGAGAACTAAAATATGGGATTATTTGACCGTCTATTCGGGAAAAAAGAAGAGCCGAAAATCGAAGATATTGTTAAAGAAGCTCTGGAAAATCTTGATTTGTCAGAAGAGGTTGAAGAAAACCAAACGGCAGTCGAAGAAACAAGTCAGGAAGAGACAGCAAGGGACAAAGTGGAAGCAACTCTTGCTCAAGAAGAACTTCCTCAGGTCTTGACAGAAGAAGTGATTGAACCAGAAGCAGTTGAGGAAACTGCTCAGGAAGAGCTTGAGCCAGAATCTGATGAACTGGAACGATTCCAAGAGCCGGAAGAAATTCTAAAAGAAGAGAGCCAAGAAACTGTAGAGTTCGAAGAAGGGTTAGCTTCTGAAGTAGTAGAAGAAGAACTTCCTCAGGTTGAAGAAACTGTACAGGAAAAATATGACCGCAGTCTCAAGAAAACCCGTACAGGATTCGGTGCTCGTTTGAATGCCTTCTTTGCCAACTTCCGTTCTGTCGATGAAGAATTCTTCGAAGAATTGGAAGAACTGCTCATCATGAGCGACGTCGGTGTGCAGGTCGCTTCAAACTTAACAGAAGAACTACGTTATGAAGCCAAACTCGAAAATGCTAAGAAGCCTGACGCACTCCGTCGAGTCATTATCGAGAAATTGGTTGAACTCTATGAGAAGGATGGCAACTACGATGAACAAATCCATTTTCAAGATGGTTTGACTGTCATGCTCTTTGTCGGAGTCAATGGCGTTGGGAAAACAACTTCTATCGGGAAATTGGCTCATCGCTACAAACAAGCTGGCAAGAAAGTCATGCTAGTTGCGGCAGATACCTTCCGTGCGGGTGCAGTGGCTCAGCTAGCTGAATGGGGTCGTCGTGTGGATGTTCCTGTTGTGACAGGGCCAGAAAAGGCTGATCCAGCAAGTGTGGTCTTTGATGGGATGGAACGTGCTGTAGCTGAAGGGATTGATATCCTTATGATTGATACAGCAGGTCGTCTGCAAAACAAGGACAACCTTATGGCTGAGTTGGAAAAGATTGGTCGCATTATCAAGCGTGTCGTTCCAGAAGCACCTCATGAAACCTTCCTTGCCCTTGATGCGTCAACTGGACAGAATGCCTTGGTACAAGCTAAGGAATTTTCTAAGATAACACCATTGACTGGAATTGTTTTGACAAAAATTGACGGAACTGCCCGAGGTGGTGTTGTACTAGCTATTCGAGAAGAACTCAATATCCCTGTAAAATTGATTGGTTTCGGTGAAAAAATCGATGATATCGGGGAATTTAACTCAGAAAACTTTATGAAGGGTCTCTTAGAAGGCTTGATTTAATACAAAATAAATATCCTGCAAGTCAATCTTGCAGGATATTTTTGCTATTCTAAACGGCCATCTTCACGATAGGCGATATCGGGTTGCCAAGTCCATTTTGCTCCAAACTTCTCTAGTAAGTCAAAGCTTGCTTGTGGTCCCATGCTTCCGGACTTGTAGTCGTGGAGCGGAACTTCATTTTGAGCCCAGAGCTTTTCGATACGGTCAATCAATTTCCAAGAAGCACTTACCTCATCCCAGTGGCTAAAGTTAGTTGAATCGTTATTCAATACATCGTAGATTAGCTTTTCATAAGGATCTGGTGAAGCACCTGTTGCAGTCGCATCAGTTCTGTAGTCAAGCGAATTAGGTGCAAGTTTGAACTCTTCTCCAACTTCTTTACCGTTAAGGCTGAGAGAGAAACCTTCTGTTGGTTGGATGTAGATGGTCAAGATATTTGGCGCTAACGGTTCTCCAAAGATAGAGTCCATTTGCTTAAAGACGATATTGACATGAGTCCCTTTTTCAGTCAGACGTTTCCCTGTACGGAAGAAGAAGGGAACACCACGGAAACGATCGCTGTCTACAAAGAAGGCGCCAGATGCGAAAGTTTCTGTTGTAGATTCAGGATCGACGTTTGGCTCGCTACGATAGGAAATGTATTTCATGCCATCGATTTTACCAGAGCGATATTGACCACGGATAAACTGTTCCTTCAATTCTTCCTCAGTTGGATGATAGAGGTTTTTAAAGACCTTTATCTTTTCAGCACGAATCTCATCCTTTGTAAAGCTAGCTGGTTTGTCCATGGCTAGAAGAGAGAGGAGTTGAAGAGTATGATTTTGCACCATATCACGAAGGGCACCAGATTGATCATAGTAGCCACCGCGTTCTTCTACACCCAAGCGTTCCGCAAAGGTAATCTGAACATTATCGATGTGTTCGCGATTCCAAACATTCTCAAAGATCATGTTGGCAAAACGAACAGCAAAGATACTCTGAATCATCTCTTTACCTAGGTAATGGTCAATACGGTAGATTTGCTCCTCATCAAAGGCTGCAAGGAGATCTTCATTGAGTTTGCTAGCTGTTTCGTAGTCTGTACCAAATGGTTTCTCAACGATCAAGCGCTCAAAACCTTTGCCATCAACAATGTTTTCAGATTTGAGGTGCTTGGCAATAGTTCCAAAGAACTGAGGTGCCATAGACAAGAAGAAGAGCTTATTGTGTTCAGCTTGGTATTTTTCGTTAAGCTCAGCTTGTAATTGGCGCAAAGCAATGTAATGTTCCGTATCGTTCACATCATGGCTTTGATAGTAGAAGTGGCTAGCAAATTCTTGGGCTTGCTCGGTACTATCTGCCAAATCAAGGATGGATTCGACAACTACAGATTCAAAATATTCCTTACTCCAAGGTCTACGAGCTGTTCCGATAACAGCAAAATGCTCAGAGAGATTGCCTGATTTATAGAGTCTGAAAAGGGAAGGGTAGAGTTTGCGTTTAGCTAAATCTCCACTCGCACCGAAAATTGTAACAATAACCTTTGATGACATCTAGCTACCTAATTTCTATATTTTTTCCTAGTTGGACTAGGGATGAGATTTCCTCATTATCATAGTTTTTATTTTATCATAATTTTCAAAAAAAACAAAAAATCCAATACGCAATTAAAAAACTGTAAGGAGAACCTTACAGTTTTGTTTTATACATTTAAGACCTTGTCCAAGAACTCTTTTAGACGAGGGTGTTGTGGGTTATCGAAGATTTGATCTGGAGTTCCATCTTCCAGGAATTCACCATCAGCCGTAAAGATAACACGGTTAGCCACCTGACGAGCAAATCCCATCTCATGGGTTACGATAATCATGGTCATACCTTGCTCTGCCAATTCCTTCATAACATTCAGTACATCTCCAACCATCTCAGGGTCCAGAGCGGAAGTTGGCTCATCAAAGAGCATGATATCAGGATTCATGGCAAGTCCACGAGCGATAGCTACACGCTGTTTTTGACCACCTGATAGGCTATCTGGGTTAGCATTAGCTTTGTCTGCAAGACCGACTTTCTCCAGCAACTCCATCCCCAATTTCTCAGCTTCTTCTTTGGTCATTCGTTTGTGTTCAATAGGTGCAAAAGTGATATTTTCTAGGACTGACATGTGAGGGAAGAGGTTGAAATGTTGGAAGACCATTCCCACGTTTTCACGAACATGGTCGACATTGGTTGATTTTTCAGTCAAATCATAACCATTCACTGTGATGTGGCCACTCGTTACCTCCTCGAGAAGGTTAAGGCTACGGAGGAAAGTGGATTTACCAGAACCAGAAGGACCGATGATGCAGACAACATCTCCTTCATAGAATTTAGTTGTAATTCCTTTTAAAACTTCGTTTTTTCCATAATACTTATGCAAATCATTTACATCAATTTTTAGTTTTGCCATTAACGAATCCTCTTTTCTAAGCGTTTCGCTAGTCTAGTCAAAAGCGTGATAATTACAAGATAGAAGATAGCAAGGATTGCATACATCTTGAAACTTTGGTAGTTACGGGCTATGATGATCTTACCAGTTTGGAAGAGTTCAACCAGACCGATAGCAGATACGATGGTTGTATCTTTAAGAGCGATAACGAACTGGTTGACGAAGTTTGGCAACATCAATTTAGTCGCTTGTGGCAAGATAATCTTACGCATGGTTTTTCCATAAGAGATACCAAGACTGCGGCTGGCCTCCATTTGCCCAACTGGAACAGCTTGAATCCCACCACGAACAATTTCAGCGATATAAGCTGCCGCATTGAGTGAGAGGGCAATAGTACCAGCTACAAAGTCATTGATTGGACTTTGTTGGCCAGTAATCGACTCGATGAAGTTTGGAATACCCCAGAAAATGAAGGCTGCAAGAATCATCAATGGAATACCACGGATAACGTCAACGAAAATCTCAGAGATCAGACGAAGAGATTTGTATGGGCTGACGCTAAACATACCGAAGATAATACCGATGACAATGGCAATTGCAAATGAAATAAGCGCTAGAGCAAGAGTGATTCCAAGACCACTAAGGAGTTGTTTGTAGTTGTTTTGAAGCAAGCCCCAGATAGTAGTTTCGTCAACTGTACTTGTAGAGTCAGATGAAGATTCGCTAGCGAGATACTTGTCAAGAATCTTTTGGAATTCTCCGTTAGCTTTGAGGTTCGCAAGTCCATTATTGAACATCTGGATCAATTCTGGATTAGTACCTTTTTTAACTGCAAAGGCTGTTTCTCCAATTGGAGTTCCAGCGATTGGTGTTTTCAATTTTTGCCCTTGACTGATAGAATATTTGAGAACTGGCTCATCGTCCATCACGGCATCAATAGATCCAGTATTCAGACTGTCATACATAGAAGCGCCATCTGCAAAGGTTTTAATCTTATAGCCGTATTTGCTTTGATTTTCAGTAAGGAACGTTTGAGAAGCAGTTCCGTTTTTAACACCGACAGTTTTATCCTTGAGGTCTTCATAAGAAGCAATTGTGCTTGATTCTTTCACACCAAGAATCGTATTTGCAGTGTAGTATGATTCTGAGAAGTCGAAGGTTTCCTTACGGGCATCTGTTACAGACATACCAGCAATGATACCATCTGCTTGTCCAGCTTGAACAGCACTGATGGCTGCGTCAAATCCTGGGTTGGTAATCTCAATTTCAAAACCTTGGTCTTTGGCAATGGCCTTGATGAGGTCCATATCAATACCGGTGTATTGATTGCTTGAATTTTGAAAGACGAACGGGGCGAAAGATGAATCGCTGGCAATAATGTACTTGCTTTTCACAGGAGTAGCTTTTTGTCCAGCAGCAGTAGTTGTCGTTGGGCTTGCCGTAGTTTTAGAAGCCGTCCACTTTTGGATGATTTGCTCCAAGCTACCATCTTTCTTCATTTGTGCTAGGGCTTCGTTAAACTCGGTAACCAAGTGTTCATACTTGCTCCCTTTCTTGACACCAAAGGCAAAGCTTCCAACAGCCTCACCATCCATATTGATGCTGAGATCTTGTCCTTGGTTAATCGCATACTCGATAACAGGTTTATCATCCATGATGGCATTTACAGCACCAGCACTTAGACTGTTATTCATCAAATCACCTGTATCAAAGGTTTTGATAGAGAAACCGTATTTATCTTTGATACTTTCGAGGAAACGTTGAGCGGCAGTTCCGTTCTTAACTCCAACTGTTTTCCCGCTAAGTTCCTCATATTTGGTGATTTTATTTGACTTTGTGGTAGCAATGACAACTTTTGTATCATAATAAGTATCAGACATGGTAAAGACATTTTCACGTTCTTTTGTTTTTGTCATACCTGCCATAATAGCATCTGCTTGACCTGACTGCACCGCATTTACAGCTGCATCAAAGCCAGGATAAGACATTTGGATGTTCCATCCTTTGATTTCTGCGACTTTATTGATAATATCAACATCAATCCCTTTATAGGTTTGATCTGAATCTTTAAACTCAAAAGGTGCGTAAGCTGTATCAGACACAATCTTAACAGTATCAGCTTTTGCCATACCTAGTGAGAAAATGGGAAATAAAATGAGCAAACATGCTAGTATTTTTTTCTTCATTTTTAGTCTCCTTTTCCGAATATTTTCCCATTATATCAGAAAATGAATGAAAAGGCAAATTTTATGAAATTTATGTAAGGAAATGTAACATGAAATACTCGCTCTTATCAACTTAGAGAGGAGTCTGAAAAGTAAATTTATGGTAAAATAGAAGGATAGAAAAATGAAGATGAGGCGATCATGATAAATCGAATTACAGATAATAAATTTAAACTAGTATCAAAATACCAACCTTCAGGAGATCAACCACAAGCGATTGAGCAGTTGGTCGATAATATCGAGGGTGGAGAGAAGGCTCAGATTCTGATGGGGGCGACGGGTACAGGGAAGACCTATACCATGAGTCAGGTCATTTCCAAAGTCAATAAACCAACTTTGGTTATTGCCCACAATAAGACTCTGGCTGGTCAGCTCTATGGGGAGTTCAAGGAATTTTTCCCTGAAAATGCTGTTGAGTACTTCGTATCGTACTATGATTATTATCAACCTGAGGCCTATGTCCCTTCTAGTGATACCTATATAGAGAAGGATAGCTCGGTCAATGACGAGATTGACAAGCTCCGTCACTCGGCGACTTCAGCCCTTCTGGAGCGCAATGATGTCATCGTAGTGGCTTCTGTCTCTTGTATCTATGGTTTGGGTTCGCCCAAGGAATATTCTGATAGCGTCGTTAGTCTCCGTCCAGGTCTGGAGATTTCTCGTGATAAACTCTTGAATGACTTGGTAGATATACAGTTTGAACGCAATGATATTGATTTCCAACGGGGAAGATTTCGCGTTCGCGGAGATGTGGTGGAGATTTTCCCAGCTTCTCGTGATGAACACGCTTTTAGAGTAGAATTTTTCGGAGACGAAATCGACCGTATCCGTGAAGTTGAGGCTTTGACAGGTCAGGTATTGGGAGAAGTGGATCATTTGGCGATTTTCCCTGCCACTCACTTTGTGACCAATGATGACCACATGGAGGTTGCGATTGCTAAGATTCAGGCAGAGTTGGAGGAGCAGTTGGCTGTCTTTGAAAAGGAAGGCAAACTGCTAGAAGCCCAGCGTTTGAAACAGCGCACAGAGTATGATATTGAAATGCTGCGTGAGATGGGGTATACAAATGGGGTTGAGAACTACTCACGCCACATGGATGGTCGTAGTGAAGGAGAGCCTCCTTATACGCTTCTTGATTTCTTCCCAGATGATTTCTTAATCATGATTGATGAAAGTCACATGACCATGGGGCAGATTAAGGGCATGTACAATGGAGACCGTTCACGTAAGGAAATGTTGGTCAATTATGGTTTCCGTTTGCCTTCTGCCTTGGACAATCGTCCTCTCCGTCGGGAAGAGTTTGAAAGTCATGTTCACCAGATTGTTTATGTTTCAGCGACACCAGGTGACTATGAAAATGAACAGACCGAGACAGTGATTGAGCAAATCATTCGTCCGACAGGACTTCTAGACCCAGAGGTGGAAGTTCGTCCAACTATGGGACAGATTGATGACCTCCTAGGTGAAATCAATGCCCGTGTTGAAAAGAATGAACGAACCTTTATTACAACCTTGACCAAAAAAATGGCAGAAGACTTAACCGACTACTTCAAGGAAATGGGCATCAAGGTTAAGTACATGCACTCGGACATTAAGACCTTGGAGCGGACGGAGATTATCCGTGACCTACGTTTGGGTGTTTTTGATGTCTTGGTCGGAATCAACCTGCTCCGCGAAGGGATTGACGTTCCCGAGGTAAGCTTGGTTGCTATTCTCGATGCTGACAAGGAAGGTTTCCTTCGTAACGAACGTGGCTTAATCCAGACCATTGGTCGTGCTGCTCGTAACAGCGAAGGGCATGTCATCATGTATGCGGACACGATGACTCAGTCTATGCAACGTGCCATTGATGAAACGGCCCGTCGTCGGAAAATCCAGATGGCTTATAATGAAGAGCATGGTATCGTTCCACAAACCATTAAGAAAGAAATTCGTGACCTAATCTCCGTAACCAAGGCAGTTTCTAAAGAAGAGGATAAGGAAGTCGATATCAATAGCCTCAACAAACAAGAGCGCAAGGAACTCGTCAAAAAACTGGAAAAACAAATGCAAGAAGCTGTCGAAGTGCTTGACTTTGAACTCGCAGCTCAGATCCGCGATATGATGCTGGAAGTGAAGGCGTTGGATTAGGGTGTTAGTAGGAGATGAAATGGCAAATTTACATTATTTTACAGGTAAATTTAGTGAATCTGAATTAGAGAATCATTTTGGTTCCTTGGACGAAAATAAACTGAAATACGAACTTGAAAATTTTTGTAATCAATATTTAAAGTTATCTGAAGAAAAACAATTAAAATATGCTGGAATTGTCTTGTATGTTTGTATGAATTTAATAGAAAAAATAGGTAAGACTACAGCAAAAAATATATTAGTTGCACTAAATAAAATATTATTAAATAATGTCCAGTTATTTGATTGGTTTGAAAATTTTGAATATTTTATTGTTTTGTATAGATATTTATTTTTTACAAAGGAATATGAAGAATATTCTATATTGTTTGAAGATGGAAGTTATTTTTTAAGAATTCTTGAATTAGTGTTAGATGATGGTTTTGAGGAAGCTAAATTACTCGCTCCTAGCATACTTACAGTTTTTTATCAATTATTTAACCAAAATAGTTTACCAGAAGATAGAAGAATCTATTTTAAGAGGAAATATGAATCATTGATCAGATTTATATTTGAAAATAATGGTTTTGAAGATGCTATATATGCGTATTTCCGATTAGATGAGGTTGTTTCACTTTTTCAATTTGAGCACTTAAAGATAATAAATAACTATTATATCAATAACCCTCAATCTGATTATGTTGGGAAATATTTGGATTTTGTATCAAGACACTTTAATGTTGTAATTAAAGATTCGATTGATGTTGTTCGAAAGATAGCAGAAGAAAATGATTCGGATATCATCTGCAACCAAGCTATTAAGTTAATTGAGAAGTATGATAATGATTATTTAAATGAGCAAAGTGATTCAGAATTCATCCAGTCATCGGAAGCTAATCAACTTTTAAAACAAGCGGATAAGATTATATACTATATACGCTCTAAATTGACAGTTGATGCAAATGAGTTGAAAGAAATTGGTTCCTTTGGACATTATACTAAGATTGATACTTTAACAAATTTTCTCATAAAAGCTGACTGGAAAAATGAAAATAATTCTGAAACTCAACCTCCATTTTTACGACTTACTAATCTAAAACAGTTAAATGACCCAATGGAAGGAAGAGTAATATATGATTATTTGGGTATAGATAATACGTTTTTCCAACAATATCAAACTTCTAATGTGTTTATATCTTCCTTAACTATAGTTTCTGATAGTTTACCTATGTGGAAGGAGTATGCTGATTCCTCTCAGGGAGCATTCCTTGAATATGATATGTCTTATCTTGAACATATCGTTGCTCATAAATCGATAGAGTTTGTTAAAGTTCATTATTTAGATTTAATGTCAGAGAATAAAGATGAAACAGATGTTGGTAAATCTCTTGATAATTTAAAACAGATATTTGAAAAATTGAAAGAGCTGGAAGCTGAAAAAGAATTAAAAAGTTTTGCTGAGAAATTGAAGAAGATTTCATACCTTTTTAAAGTTAAAGACTATGAGTATGAAATGGAGTATCGTATTTTAATTAATTTAGATGATACAGCGATACAAAATATTATTAATAGAGATACTAATTCACATGAGAAATACTTGAAGAAAGAAGAAATTGGGTTAGAAGTTTTTGATAAAGTCAACTATAATGATTTTAGCTTGAAGAAGGAAGAAATTGGATTAGAGATTTTTGACAAGGTTAACTATAATGATTTTAGGAAGTATATTGTATTAAGCCCAAAAGATAATGGCAGATATGATTTATTTGTATATATCAATTTACTTCCTCTGAAATACTCAAAAGTTATCCTAGGTCCCAAAATTACGGATGCAGACTATATTGCTCCTTACCTCAAACTTGCCAATCCTGATATAGAAATAGAAAGTTCAAAGATCCCTTATCGTTAAGTTGAGGATGACATAAAGCAGAAGGTGGTTTGAGAGAATTTAGTGAGATTAAAATAGAAAATGCAAACTTAATTGAAAAATTTTAAATCTTAAAATTTAACTTTGAACCCATACCACCTTTACATTTTAGATTATATTTTAAATAGAGGGAAGTTATTATGAATTTGAAAGAGAAGAATTATAAGAAGTCATCGAGCTTAGATTCTGTTCGTTTTTGGTTACAAGGGCATCGATTTTTCAAATTTATGCTTGATATTACCTTTTATATCAGCTTGTTCCTAGTTATAGAATTTACAACATCACAGAACAAGAGCATTCCAGCTGATTTTCGGTACAGAGAGCTTTTATTTCCCTTGCAATTGAATCTTTTTATCTTGGGTAATAGGTTCTATGCTCTCTTTTTGTCAATGAAAACTAAAAAAGAAAGGACCCTTAAAAGATTTTGTGAACCCTTTATTTATATCAATATCCTTAGCTTCATTTTTCAACTGATTGGTGTGAGAAAAAGAGGAAGAGTCGTTCTCTCACCTTTGTTTTCACTGGAGTCATCCTATATCTGGTTTCCTATTGTCGTCTACCTTCTAGTCTTGATGTTAACTTTGGCAATCTTCTTTCTCTCTAAAGGTTCAAAAAAAGGAGTAGATGAAAATGAAGATGAGTAGACAAATGAAGTACAAGACAAAAGAAAAGTCTTCTTGGACTAATAGGATTTTTCTTTGGATGGAAAGGCACAGAAGGATTGCTCAACTTTTGGATACGAGTGTGTTATTTGGATCTATGTTTGTATCATTTCTTGCCGCCTCTTACATTAGTTACCTATTACCGAACATAAACTATCTTTCCCCCTTAAGCTTCAATCTTATCCTTCTGATCTTATCAACCTATTTCCTTGTCTTTCGTTTTAGTAGTGATAAACTTCAGAAATGGCGTTACTTTTCATGGGGATTTATTGGGTTTAATGGTCTTCTTTTTCCCTTTCATCTCTTGGTAGGTCTGAATTGGCTAGGACGTCGTAAGTCAACGAATTTCCCTCCCATAATTTCTATGGATCCAGCATATGTCTGGGTCCCTATTGTAAGTTATCTCTTTTTCTTTTTCTTGGGGCTGGGCATTTTGCTTTTGATTATACGGATAGAAAAGAGCAGAAGGAGGCGTAAATGGAACGAAAGACTAAGAGACAAAAGAAGATCAAACAACAGAACAGACAAATGAGAAAAATCCATAAAAAGTATTCTTTGATAGCTCACGTCCAATTGTGGCAGGAAAGACATTCAAAGATTGCTTCTTTTATGGATGGTGGTATAATATTATTATCTATTTTTGGTATCATGTATGTATTGTTCGGGACGTCACTTATCCCGAAATCATATCAAGAAATGTCCTATCTCTTGCCAATTATTATGAATTTTGTCTTTTTGGTGCACACATTCTATCAAGGTATTTTTAGAGATGGTTTTAGCAATAAGGCTTCAGTACAAGGATTTTTAAAAACTTTTCTATTCATAAACGGACCTATTTTTCTCCTCCACTTACTTGTTGGGGTGAAAGGGAGAAATGTTAAAAAAATTCCTTCCCTATTATCTATCGATTATCACTACATCTGGCTTCCAATTGCTACCTATCTGATCTTTTTCATCATTCCAGCGATATTAATGGTCATTTTGAAATATAAGGACAAAAAGAGGAATAATCATGACAAAAGAAAATCTAACTAAGTTAATTTCGTTTAAGACACTTTATTTGGCTTTGCTGACCTTTGTGGTTCTTCATTTGGTGTTGCTGGTTTTTGGACTATCTTTTACGCCGATTTTGTGGAATAGTTGGTTTTTCATTCTTTGTTTAACCTTCCTAATCCATCCCTGGAGAATCTTTTATAGAACAAGAGATTTTCAATGGTATCACCTCATTTTTCAATTATTTAGTGGATTAGTGGCACTTTATCTTTGGTTTGCAGCATTCTTTGTTTTATCAGTTATCTCGGATCCAGCCGTCCCTATCAATATAGACTATCGTATAGAAGATAAGGAAATCATCATTGCTAGAGGTTTTTTGGCCCGTACTACTTATGACCATCATGAATTGATCAATCCCTTTATCATGAAGTCAGAAGTAAAATACAACGAAGATACATTTTAATAACTTAGAAAGCGAGCAAATCTATGTCCCGTGCCCAAGCAACTATTTTAACCAATATCTGTCTGATTGAAGACCTC